>JAEOSV010000172.1 GCA_016840185.1 Candidatus Hermodarchaeota archaeon
GATCGTCTCATAATCCAAGCAGCAGGAAGTAGGTGGACATATGATTCAACAAATTGGTCACTCTTCGTTGACACTATCGCCACTGGAATTTACAACGTCCATCTTCCCTCATCCTCATGGACCTTAGGGACACATGCTATCAGTATTACTGTAATTACGACAGCAGAATATAATGATGGAACGATTCAAACTTCAGCAAGGATCCGAAAACTAGCAACATCATTTCTCTTCACTCCATCCACACCAATTCCCTGGGGTAATGATGGAACCCTTCTTGTCCATTATCGCGTATATGACGAAGAAAGCCATCATAATGGCGAGGTAATCACGGGTGCAATTATCACCATCACAGGATGGACAGCAGGCATTCACTTTAGCTACATTTACATTGGATCCGGAACCTACAATATCACAATCAACGCCGTATTCATCAACCAAGTCCAAATCTACAATCTCGATCTCCAAATCTCAACGGCATCACCCAACTACAATAGTTCCGTCTTGAATAACGTCCCCCTCGACGTCAGACAACTCTTTACTACACTCGCATATTCCCAAGTGCCAAGCCAACCCTTTGGCGACGCTGTTAACATCACCGTCAATTACATCGTCTTCGATGTATTAAGCGCCTACCATGAAGGACCCATTCCAGGAGCCACTATCACCATTGAAGGGCTAGACTTCACTCTCGGTAGCAATTTTCAAGTGTTTGACATAGGTGGAGGAGTCTATATCATCGAAATCTCACCAGCTGTTCTTCCCACAATCCGTGAATACCATATAGCCATCAACGCGACCCTACCCCCAGAATACCGACTTGCCTTAATACCAAGCATGAGTTTCAACGTTCGAACCGTCTACACCGAAGTCGAGAAACCCCCAGTAGAGGCTGCCGCTTACAAAACAAACTTCACCGTAACCGTCATTTACAGTGTACGCGATGACCTCAGCTCACAAAACAACATGGGTATCCCCGGTGCAACCAACATCTCGGTGATCACAATTGGTCCATGGATACTGAACCCCGGAGAATATAGCATCTTTGATGCAGGAAATGGTATCTACTATATCTACATCAACTCAAGCTCCACACCTGGTCCCGGAACATGGCAAATCAACATCACAATCGGATGGCTTGCCCCCATTCCCACTTATAGACCCCAGTGGGTCATTACGAGTCTAACAACCACTGAACGCCCCACACAAGCACGAATTACACTCCCTCCAGATACGGGTTATGCTGACAATATTACTATTCATCTAAATTACATCGATACCCTCACTGGTTTGAGAATCGATAATAGTACCTGGGGAGATTTTGTCCGAGTCTATGTCATCAACGTCACAACCGGTGAAGTAATTCCCACAAGGTACTGGGTTACACCTGATTATGCGGAACCAGGATACGTGTTCACTATCCGTATTTATGCCGGTGACATGGGTCGAGTAAACGTGTATTATGATTTCAACATTAACGTTACATGGACAGGCAACCAACCCTTCTTCTCGAATTCGTCAGCAACATTTTCAGTAAGGGTTGCAGGAACACCAACCGTTGGATACGCTGAAGCAACACTCAGTGTCCCCTATGGTGACAACCTCATTCTTACGCTTCATTATGAGACTGCTGTGGGAGGGCTCTCCATTGTAAATACAACAGGATATGTTGGCATCAATGTCTGGATTTCACCCACAGAAGTACCTGGCTGGGATGATTCATACTGGTGGGTAGATCCTGTCACAGCTGATGGAACCCTTGGATATTACACCGTCATCATTGATGGATCGAAACTACCCGGTTATGGATCCTATGTCTTTGCCATCAACTTCACTTGGCCAACGAGTCTCGAACCCCAATATGCGGACTACTATGATTCAACAAGCCTATTTGTTGCTGGGCGTGCCCGAGAAATTATTACGGTTCTTGAATGGGAGCCAGGTCCACCCCTTCACTATGAAGAAAATCTCAACATCACCGTTTGGTACACTGATAAAGATCACAACTTGAATATTACCGGAGCCACGTGGGTTGCCGAAGGATACACAATCATCAACAGTAGTACTCGTCCTGATGGAAGTATATCGATGCTTATCGATCCATTAGGAGTAGGAGCAGGAGATTTCAGTTTCCGATTAATTGCTAACAAGTCAAACTACATAACTGGAGAAATTACAATTTCAGTTCAAGTAAGACCGCATCCCCTGCAGTGGACACTGGGGAAACCAGCCGATTTCAGTGACGACTATGACTACTTAGATCTGATTAATATCACAATCATTCTTAGCAGCAACTTAACAGGAATTGAACGTACGGGCGCCATAATAACATACGAGTGGGCAGGCTTTTCGCCTCAAGCGATGACTGAGAAAGGTAGTGGTGTTTACTATGTTATTTTGGACACGGCAGTTGTTAATGCAACCACATACCAACTGGTTCTTCGGTTGGAACTTGGAATCGACTACGATGCGCCAATTCTCGTTTATTCTCTTCGAATTGATCCAGTAGATACACTCATTGGAGTTCTACCTGGCGATACAACGACACCGATTCCAATAGCTGTTGGAAATCCCCTTTATCTTCGAGTTTACTTCAATCGCAGTACGGATAATCTTCCCATTTCCAATGCGGAAGTTATTGCGTGGAATGGTTCAATCCAAGTTGCTAATCTCACATATAATATTCTAGGAGAATTTTACGAAGTACTAATTGTGGATACATCATGGTGGAATGTGCGACCCTACCAGATTCTAGTCTCTGCGTCTTCACAAAACTTCCAACAAAACAGTATTCTCTTCATCATCATCGTTGATTACAAACCACTGGAAATCGAGTATTCTGAGGACGAAATCATAACAGATTACGGTGATCAGGTCCAATTTGATGTCTATCTTAATGATACGCAGGGTTTTTTTGGTATTGTTGGAGCAGTAATGAATTGCACCTGGGGAGTCAACGAATATCCACTGATTTACAATGGAACACCTGGGTGGTATATGATAAACTTCACAGCAAAAGATCGCCCTGGATCATATGCATTCAAAATAATTCATGAAGTTCAACAAAATTATGCCTACAGGGAATTACTTCTCACTTTCACAGTTTTATCACGTAACACCACACTCACATTTGTTGGCGGGTGGACACTGAAGGAAATTGACGGAACAGTATACAATATTACGCTAGATCCAAACGATGCGTTATGGGAAATTCCAAGGTTTGACCGGCTCGTATTGGTATTTCGATTCTTAGATAAGAATCTGACATCCTTAACTCCAATTGATGGTGCAATTGGGCGTTTCACCGCTGCAGGAGTATTTTCACTGAACTATAGTTCAGGGATTTGGCATATGGAAGTCGACCTTGATGCTTATTACCAAGGCGCCCTAACATTGGATTTCTTCGATATTGAATCCTATTTCGTAAGTCGAACCTTTACTCGCCAACTCAGCGTCGTTGATAATCCAATGGAACTTAGTTGGGCATCAACAATACCTCCAAACGACATATTCTTTGTTGGTGAACGGGTTGAACTCAGTCTTCGTCTCTGGGATACATATCACAATTGCCCTGTAACTGGTGCTGATTTGACCATGGAAGGACCACTGGAAGGATCAGTTGTCCGCTTTTTGGAAGAAGACCCTGATAATCCTGGTCACTACCTAATCCTCGTTTCAGGGTCACTTCCTAATTTAGGCACCATAACCTTCACGACAACCAAAGACTACCACGAAACAGCGACACTTCAACAATTCTTCGATTTACGATTTACACAACTAATGAACACGCTCATTATCGGAGGCATCAGCCTTGCAGTTCTTCTCACATTTGTCCTCATCTTTTGGACCCTCTGGGCCCGAGTCTTATCGATTCCATGGGAAGTACGCCGACTTCGGAAATTTGCCAAGTCAATTGACAAGGATCAAACATATTCATTAGGTCGGAAGGATCGAAAACGATTCCAAGCGCGAGGAGTCGTTCTTGAGGGTAAAGTGGATACGGCCATGTCTACTATCGGTGTTGCGGCCACGCCTGGGATGGTTCCTGTGGTCACTGAAGTTGAGGAAGTGACCGCTACGCAAGAGGACATCATGTCCGAACTTGACAAAATCCCCGGATTGGGTCCTGAAGAAAAAGCCACGCTAGCTGCGGAGATGCGGAAGATTCCCATGAAGGATCAGGTGTGGTTCCTGGATGACTTGAAGCGGCAGATGGGTGAAAAACGGATGGACTTCCTGACACAACGTGAACAACCTAAAGTCACTCCCACCCCACCACCTGAGAAAGCCCCAGTTCCGAAAGCACCTCCACCTAAGAAAATCAAGCCTGTGAAGAAGACGCCACCAGCCAAGGTCCCACCGCCTACTAAACCCGAGGTGCCACCCCTTGAAGAGGTGGAACCGGTTGAACCGCCTGACTCGAAGATGTTTACCGAAGATCGTACAGCACCAACCGTAATCCAACGGGACTTGCAGCCCATCCCGTCTGAACGCCCAGAAGTGGTGGAAGAGATTCGCCGAGAACTCGACAAGATTCCCGGACTCACCACGGAGGACAAGACATCCCTCATCGACCACCTAAAACAATTGACAAAAGAAGAGCGGAAGGCCACCGACCTTTCCCTAAAACAAACGACGGAAGAGTAAGCCTGTTACCCCCTGTGAGCTGATAGGGTGTTGCGGTTCTTTGATTGGCTTATTGTATAGATGATGGTACAGCTAAATGTTTTTAAAGCGTCACTCCGCCGTTCCTGTAGCGGTTTTGTGACAACTCTAGCTTTCCAAATAAGGTTGTGTGGAGTCATAGCTGTAAAGCGTGCTAGTCTACACAGTACCAAATGAATAGTTGGATGATGAAACCCGCACCCTTGAGGTTGATATGAATGAACCGTCGGACCCTAGTTTGTTTGACTTTTCTAACATTATTCTTATTTTCATCACTTAGTTTGCTGGCTCCATTCTCAGGAACTGCCGTTCCTACACCAATCAAGGATCAAAGTGATCAGACTGATGCTGAATATTCCCCTACCTCCACTGGTTCACCTCCACTACCAGCAGGACCAACCTGGGATGGAAATGAGTATCTCTATGAAGGCTTAGGCCAAGTGCTTGATACTCAAGAATATGCTTTGGGAAATAAATCTGGGTCTGTCACCAATCTCAACTATGGGGCAACGCAAAGTAGTTCTATTCGACTCCCACGAACATGGACAGGGTATAAACTAGTCGCAGATGTCTACGACCTTTCAGATACGCTTCATCACATCAATGAAACGTGGCGGAATGGCGACTTTGAAGACGGAAGCAGTGGATCTCCTGACAACTGGGGATTCGTATCCAACATGCCTTTTACAAACAATACTAGCGGGAATAGCTTCGGATATTATTGGAATTCAACCGCAGGATATGGCTCAGGAAATGGTGTGGGGCTCTGGCTAGACTATACGAGCTTCTATTGGAACTATACGGAATACATTGCCTGGGAGCAAGATGTGAATCTCGAAAGAGATGCCGAATGGGCCCGACTTACATTCAAGGTGAGAGTAGAGCAATGGTTTGGAGGAAGTGATGATGACGAAGTCGCAATTTATGCAGAGATTGAAGGCATCATTTACCGATTTGTGTGCCTTCATTACTGTCCTGTTGACACGGGATGGCATACTATTTCCTTTTCAATTCCTACTGATGATATCGCTACCTGGAGTAGCGACACCATTAACATCAAGATAGGAGCAGGAACTGACTTTTATTGGCACTATAATTCTGCTGATCTATATCAGTACCATTTTGATGATGTCGAATTACTCGTAAAAGGAAAGGCCAAGCCAAACCATTCTGCAGTTCAATTAAACCTAAATTCAACGAGCTCATGGACAACGAGCGATTATGGCCAAGGCAGTCTCACGATTTTTAACACCTGGGGACCCAATTCTTCTGATAAATTTATTAAAGTGGACTGGACAACAAACAACAACTCGATAACCGAAGCCAGTGTAGAATTCGATTTCATAATAACCCTTTATGTAAAGAAGAGTAGCACGACCGGGCAACAAACTCCCCCACATGGCTCTCAATTCAAGGTCCGAGACAGCGGACTGGTATATTGGACAGTATGGTATTATGCCTTTCAACCAACAGGCTATTTCCTCTATGATCTTGCTATCACACGCACAAACCTCGAAACCTGGACTTTAGTTAGTGCAACAGATCCACTCTTTATTGACCGAACAACAGCAGTAAACAGTGCAAGCAACTCATCCCACATCAAACTCGATTATTCCATTATATCGGATTATGGATGGTGGAACTTCACTTTCACATCACCAAATCGAATTTCATCAGTTACAGGACTGCTAGCAAGTTATAACATCGGTAATAGCCTCTCAATTACAGTAACCCACACTACAAATGTTGGCGAAACTAACTTAACCATATACGATTCATCAGGAACGGTTGTTCATGAAGAGCAAAGAGTTGTAGATAATACTCAAGAAATCTTCACAGAACCTTTTAGTTCGGGTGACGATTACTCAGCTGGCGTATATACCCTCTGCCTTAGTTATGATAATGGAACCACTCCAACACAAACTGCCGCAGGTTTCTATTCGGCTCAGTTTACCATTATTCACGACACTGACATAACAATTGAAATGGGAGCAGGTTCTAAGACCGTCTATTATGGAACAGGAACCTTCTTTATCCGTCTCACCTATGACGATTTAGATAAAACTGTTGACCCATGGGTTTTGAATACAACAGACTATGTTAGAATCAATGGAACAGTAGATGGAAACTTTATTGTCTTCTATGAATTTGGCAACCTCTACCAAGCCGAAATCGCTAATAACCTCCTCTCCCCAGGCAATTATCTATTTAATATTCAAGCTGATGAGCCATATCATAACTCAGCAACTGATTCAATTACACTCTCCGTTCGAAGTGACGCCACGTTAACATCCCTTGAATCACCTGGACTAACTGTTCCTTATGATGAAAGTTTTACTGTTCAGGTCTTTTATGAAGACGAGTTCGGTGCGGGTATATCAGGTGCTACAGTTACAACCGACTGGCCAACTAACCCCACAGGTTCTGGAAATGGAACGGCTGGATGGTATGACATCACCTTCGATACAGCAGACCAAACTGGACCTGGCACCTATACGGTCACCATTCAGGCTCAACGCAACTACTACACAACACGAACGGTAGTTCTCACAATTGTTGTCCGTGAAATCTCCACAACCATTGACTATACATCACCAGGGTCCGTACCCTGGGATGAAAACGTCACAATCGATTTCAGTTTCTTCGCTAATGACGCTGAATCTACAGCACATGATGGCGATCCAATAACCAGCGCGAGTTTTACCTTCCAACTTGATACCGTTGGGTTAAGTCAAGGTTCCGACTATCTCCTGGACAATCACATGGATGGTACTTACACTCTCACCATTTTAGTTTCAAGCGGTAAGATCTCCACCATTAAAACTGGTTACGAATTAGTAATTCAAGGTGACCCCACCGATTCAATGTTTGGAGATGCCGGTCGTACTGTTAACTTCAATATTCGCTCCTTGAATACCATCATCACTTATGTCCCTCCTGCTCCAGAACCCTGGGGTGGTGATGTTGTCATCACCCTTAATTTCACCGTTGATGATCCTGACAGCTCAGCTCATAATGGTGAAAACATTGCTGGACTCATCGAAATGGACGTCAGCATAACCCTTGGCGGTTCTCCACTAGGAAGTTTTGGTTGGACTGTTCTCGGTGGAGGCCAGTACAATCTAACAATTTATTCAAGCAGTATCTCCACCGTTAAATTTTACACTTTAATTATATCGGTGACTCACACTAGCACTCAATACCAACCGGCTGTTAGAACCATTTCATTCCAAGTCCTCTCCCATCAAACCCAAGTCATTGTCGCCCAACCAGACCCCACACCATTCGGTCAGCAAACATCCGTCACGATTACATGGCGAGATCTTGTAACTTCGACGGATCTCACCGATACCCAATTGGATTACCTCGCTCTTCAATTTATCAATGGCACAGGATTACCTAACGAACCCTCGCTTTCCTTTACTCTTGACACTAGTACATGGAATCCAGGTAGCTACGAAATCACTGTCACAGCAGTTCCGACGTCCAATCAATACCTTGAAAGTAGTGGAACTTTACTCATCACAATTCTCATTCACCAAACCGCTGTAACAGTTCTTCCGCCTGAAGCAACACCTTGGGGTCAAACCACCGACATAACCATTCAATGGTTTGATTTGACCGCTGGTGGATTAATTGATGTTAGTGAAGTGAATCGCATAGTCATAACAGGTGCGATTACGGATACGATTAATAGCCCCTCAAGTTGGACATTTACAGTTGATTCATCTAGCCTAGGGTTAGGCAACCACAGTCTAACAATAACTGTTGAAGCCAAAACCGGACCACGAATTTATGCTGATTCAAGTGGTAATGTCAATGTTATCATACGAAACCACCGTGTGTATGTTCTCGTCACCGGACCATCTCCAGTCCCTGAAGATGGATCATTCCAGCTTAGCATTAGTTGGACCGACTTAGACACTGGTTCACCCATCGAATACGGAACATATCTTCAAGAAATTCGAGTAACTCAGATTTCTGGGCCATCAGCACCCACCCTACCATGGTCCGAATTCTCAAATCTTGAATTCACCATTAGTGCTCTTGGATGGGGTCGAGGTACTCACCGATTAAACGTCACTGTGTTTGCTAATGATCCACGGTTTGAGAATGGTTTTGGGACCGTGAACGTTATTATTCGGGTTCACTCCGTCATTGCTGATGTTGACCCGATACCACGAGTTCCCTTTGGAAATAACATAACTGTAATTCTTCGGGTCAATGATAGTGATCTAATTCCTCCAGTTGGGCTTCCTGAAAACCATATTGTGTCGGTGGTTATTACAGGAGGACCTTCAACAATAACACTTGATAGCTCAAATTGGATGATTTGGGTCATCAATGGAACCGCTGACGACGGAATCTACGAATTGACAATTGATGTCTCTGGTTGGGGACTTGGCACATATGACCTACAATTCGCCGTTACAACTTCAGTAGAATACGGAAATGGAGTTGTTTTCACCCCACTTACCGTCCGAGCTCTTGCAACCAGTTTTACCTATCAAAGCCCACCGGTTGTTCCCTGGGGTGAAGATGGAAAGCTTATCGTCACTTACCAAGTGAATGACCCTACAGCAGATCAGGACACCGACCCCATTGAACCCCCAAGCATCACAATCACAGTTGCTGGACTAACTCGATATACCCATTTCAATTGGGCATATTGGCAGAACGGCAAATACAATATCACCTTCTACAGCACCTATCTCACTTCCGTCCAACTCTATACCTTTGACATTACCATTTCAAAGGGTGCAGCATATGCTAACGGCCAATTAGACGCGGTACCGTTGTCTGTACGAGCATTATTCACTTGGTTACACCCCACCGATGTACCCATCACACCCTTCGGCGACGATGTTATCATCGATGTTGAATACATTGTCCTCGATGGCGAAAGCTCACTGAATGGGCTCCCCATTCACACTGGAAGTGAAACCCTTACAGTAACCGGACTTGATGGCTTTAGCCCAACCTTAGTATCCTGGCAATGGGTCGGCGCATCTTCTGTATACCGCATTACAATTGATGCCTCCGAAGTCACCCTCATTCAATCCTATAAAATCATGATTAGCATTTCGGACTCAGGAGCCGGCTATGCACCAGACACCATTCCCGAACTCACATTCACGGTTCGAACTGTATTCACCGCTATGACCGTTGAACCCGTTGATGCCCAAGCTTATCTGGATAACTTCACCATACGGATAACCTACACCGTTAACGACCCGGACAGCTCTCTCAACGGACAAGGAATCACGGGACAGACATCCATCATTGAACTCATAGAATACCCAGGATCTTATTATGTCGTTGAAATTGGTGCCGGTGTGTATGAGATCTATATCAATTCAACTGCCCTTGGTGCACCAAATTCCTATGCAGCAACCATTAACACTGATTGGACCCAATCCCCACCACCCTATGCTATCCAAACCAAAGCAGTGACTCTTATCGTCACAACACGCCCCACAAGTATTCAAAATACGATAACCGGAGAATATGGATATCTTGCCGAAATCATTGTAAACTTCACCTATTCAGATTTCCTCCGCAGCGAATGGATCACAAATGCATCATATGGTGGAAACCATGTCGTTTTAGTATTATACAATGCAACCAGTGGGACACCTATTGACAACGCCGCTTGGTACGTCCTAAGCATACCCGCAGGAACCGATGCTTTTCAACTGAGGATTGATGCTGACTACTTTGGTCAAGTGAACAAATTCTTTGACTTTAAAGCAGAAGTGTCCTGGGAGCTCGGAACACCTCCATATTTCGTTACCCAAGAGTTTGAATTTCGTGCCTATGTCGTAGGGCAACGAACAGATGTTATCATCCAGGCTGGCGACGTGAACGCACCTTTTGGTTCAAATATCGTCATTACTTTCAGGTTTGTAACTGAATATGGTAATAGCATTAACCAAACAGATTGGCCAGCAATTGACGTTACTGTCCTTTGTGAACAACTTCCACTCTGGGGACCCAATCCTCTCGACTGGGATTACGATTACATCATAGGAAGTAGCGGATTCTATGAGATTCGAATTGACTCGACGCGATTAGCCGGTATTGGCTCTTACACTTTCTTCGTAAATGTAACATACCCTGGTGGTTTACCGCCTTTCTTTGAATCACAGTATAATGAACCTGTATCTCGAGGAGTTCGATACATCGAAACATTCCTCGAATACATCGATCCAGGACCCTTGTACACCGGTGATGACCTGAATATCACCGTGAGATACTATGACCTCGACAATAGTCAAATTGTTCCTGGACTCACTCAAGATAACTTTAACATTACAGGAGGAACTCCCCAAGGAACACCTTACGAACAGGGAGGATGGTGGGTATTCATCATTGATACATCTGGTTTACCTGCAGGTGGAGAATTTACATTGTGGATATTTGCCAATCAGACCTACTTCCTCTGGCAGAATATCTCAGCCCCCGTATACATCTATGAAATCCCTCTAGAAATAACACTGGATTCTCCAGGTTTGATAACCCGCTTCTACGGTCAAACACCTTACGAAACCATTCAGGTAACAATAACCATTGGAGCAGGTTCTCATATTGGTGATACCGTCAACGATTCTGTTGTAGAGTGCATCTGGGCCCATGGAACGCTAACCTTCACTTTTGATGGAAATGGACAGTACTCTCTGACTATCCAATCAGAATATACAATTGGTCAATATATTTTGACCCTTCAAGCTTCCAAGACCGGGTTCTATCAGGATGCAACTACATTTGCGACGTATACAATTACTTCAGGACCCAGCATATTAACCCCCTATAACTGCACAACCTCATTCCTCGTTTACCCACCGGAAGATATTGTGATTTATGTTAACTTCACGACCGGAGCAGGTGTACCCATCACAGGAGCCATAGTGACCTTCTTCTGCGCAGACCCTACAATTGGATCAGATTCTTTAATCGAACTTGATCCGGTGCTTTATCCAGGGATCTATTATTATAACTCAGCATTATGGGGAATTTCTACATCCTCTGACTTAGATCCCGTACCATATGAAATCTCAGTGAGCGCTGAATCACCAAACGTTCAAAGACGAACACTATCATTTACTTCGGACCTTCGTTACACACCAGCTGAAGTACTATCATTTGACGTAATTTACCCATCTTTTGATAACGAATCATATTTCATGACTTTTGAATACCAGGAACTCTTTACTCTCTGGGTTTTTGCCAACAATACAAGAGCCGGAATCCTTGATCGAAACATTACAGGCGCAATAATTCGTGCCACATGGGCGGGGCAACAAGTTTCATTAACCGAAGATGCGGATGGTTGGTATACTGCTCAATTCATGGCTACACAAGCAGCAGGATTCACATACTCCCTATATATCGACTTACAAGGAGAATTTGATGCCCAACGAACCACCGTCACTATCGACATAATCGAACGATCAACACAGGCTGTGACAATCTCTTCCGCTTGGTCAATATTCACAGTTGGTGAAATCATCGATCACAATCGCTCAGCCAACGAAGGAGGAGTACTAACCGTTCCAGTTGGTGATTGGATCTACTTCTACTTTGATTACCGAGACATCGATGGACTTCTAGTAGCAAATGGTTCAGGTACAGTCACCATCGATGGTGTTTCATTCCCGGTTAACGTAGAGTGGGATAATATAACTCAATCATACCTTCTGAAGCTATTCATTGATGGAGAAGTCATTGGAAGAGGCACCCACTCGATTTCTATCCTCTTATCCCAAACAAACTTCGCCCCACAGATTTACCCAGATAGCTTCAATGTGATCGCAATTCCAACCCAACTTATGGTTGTTGGATTCACAGGAAATGTCACAGCCCCTGAACTCATATCAGCAGACACCTATCGTGTCCAATTCTATCTTGGCGCTCCATTAACAATACGAGTACTGCTTTGGGATACATGGCACAATCAAGGTGTTGAA
>JAEOSV010000173.1 GCA_016840185.1 Candidatus Hermodarchaeota archaeon
GTGCAATGGGCACAATTCTATCCTGTGGTTTCTCCTTTGCTGCAATTTGGGTTGCTGGAGGAATGTATTGGCCTTTCACCGACATGGAACCAAAGAAACGCGGATTTGCCGTCTTTTGCATGGCAGCGGTAATCACTGCAATTACCTGGTTCATCCTCTACTGGCCATACCAGCAACTAACCGTCTGGCCGCTTCCTGCCGTATCTCCCCTCATCTTCAGTGAATGGACACCAATACCAATTTGGACACTTTATGCAACGTTCGACTTAGCTCTACAATTAACCAACGCTGGCGCATTTATCTCATTGAACTTTACCCAATGGGTCATCTTGTTCGGTTTGCTAACACTCATGACCTTTGAATATCGTCCCTGGATTTGGGTTAATAGGCAGCCTTGGATTGGAATTGCAGCTCTTGTGGGCTGTGTGCTTCTAGGTGCTCTGTTTGCTCTATTCCTTATGCCGCTGTTTATCCTTCCCTTCTTCTTCCCGGCTTATGGTGCGATTGAGATGCAGGTGCTCTCGACGTATCTTGCAGTCTGGATATTACTAGCGATTTTCATGTGGACACAATTCTTCAGTAATAAGCCAACGCGGTTCAATCCAAGTGTGAACGACGCGATTCGAGTAATCATCGTTGTCTTCCTTGGTGTACTATTTTGGATGCTTTATCCGATGATTGCACCGTTGTTGATTGGTGAATCAACGGTTGCTGCTGCGATGAATCCAATTCGTTGGGCTCTTTGGCTGCTTTGGTTCATGATGATCGTCACATATCTGTTGAAGCGTTGGCCAGGGTGGAGAATCCGCAGTCATGCGGAAGGAAAACCCCGTACACCAAAACCGGAACCTGCGGCTGAACCTGAACTCGAGTCTGGATTCGAATAGAACCTTAAAGAGTAGGGGCTTTGAGCTCCTCCTCTCCCCCTTTTCTTTTTTTCATCAAGTGAGTTTAAACGAGACCAAGCAACAGACCGATCAGCAAGATTGCGATTGCTATGAAAATGACGCCTAAGAGGTCACCGACGGTTGTGGTTAATGGTGGAATGATGCTGTCGGGATCACGTCCAGAGCGATATACTAGACGTGCGGCAAATAACCCAATAAAACTGGTAAATGCTGTTGCCAGGACACCTGCCGTAAGAATAGCCAGGAAGAGTAGGGGGAAGGCAATTGCTGGGAAAATAGAACCGAGAACAGGTGTTACACCAATGGTAATAGCTATCACACAGACACCTAGAAATGCATAGGCAGTTGCCGAGATGAGGAGTATTGCTGCCAGATTAGCGAAGAGAAGGCGGAATGGCCGGAAGCCTTCGTCAAGCTCACCCGTGTACAAGTGACTAGTGACACGGGCACCAACAACGCCTGCCAAGTCACCGGTGATATCAATAAAAGCGGGAACCATCAGGAGAATCAGTGGGAAGATGAGTTTGAGTCCGTCAAGTGTTTGGTCAAGAAATTGACCTGCAGCTAAGGCAAAAACCAAGACTACCGCTAGGACAGGGAGGCTCTCGGTGAGAATTTTCCGCACTGTGTGTTCAACCATGGTTTTCACCTCTTCATACGATGACTAAAATTGGGGGAAAGAGTGTAATTGCCACTGTAATGGCGATGATTAGACATCCAATTGTGATGATGTCACCAATCGCGGCAACAATCGGAATGGTAATGTTATCAGGATCAAGACCTCGAGCATGGGCTAGTAGTGCGACAGTCACAGTGATGGTTACTTGAAACAGGCTAGCTAGAAGAGCAGTCATTAGGGCAATGATGAGAAAGTGATGCAAATGGAGGACCAAACCGCTCCGTGGTGCTGAGAATTGAATTATCAATGAAACTAACCAAGCACCAACACCTAGGGCTACAGACATGACGAGAACAAGATAGAACGCAGCCTTGATGTTGGCGCGTAAGGGTTTGTTGAGTCCTTGTTTCCAAGAAATGGTTCCAAGATGGGTTCCTGAGCCAAGGCGTTGGGCTAGACTAGTGGAGATATTGCCGCGTAATTGCATGAGACCGGGAATGAGAATAAAAAGTCCAATGAGACTGGCAAAGGCGACATCAAGGCTAAGAAGGAGCGTACCAGCAAACAGCTCCGCTAGGACTGTGAAGAGTAAGACGGGCATCGCTTCGCGGTAGACCCGCCAAATCAATGTGCGCTCGCGTGCGCCGCCGTTGGCCATCACCATCGTCATCACCTGGGAGGTTGGCAGAGGTTAATGTAGTTCGGCGTTGGCCGGGTCGGATGTAGTCAGTCATTGGTTAGTCACCCTTTTGGAGCTTTGTATTACGTGCCAGAAATTTAGGCACGCTTAAAGGCATAGCCGGAGCAACTCAATAAATATGTTTCCATGGGGTTGGGTTTAGTAAAGGGCAATTAGTGAAATTTCACTTGTAAGGACCTAATTTTTCCCAAATTAAGACTAAATGATGGATATAAGGGCTAAATGATTCAGCCTTTCAATACACAGCGTCATATCCCCATTCACTGTGTTATATTGAAATTTGTGAGTGATACACCAGCTGGTATATTAGCAATGGTTGACTAGAAATCGTTGAGGGTTTAGTTGATGAAGCGGAGGTTACCACCTAATTGGACATCACATCTCGTTGCAATCATTCTTCTTTTCAGTCTTGGTGCAAGCTTCATCCCAACTGGGTGGCTGGTTCAAGACCTTGTGGACAGGAGTGTTCGACAATCATACTCATACTATGGGAACTTTTACGCTAACCTTACGGATACAAATCCTATAGAAAGTCTCAACCTAGGATATTGCTCGGATATCCTAATACAGCAGTGGACCCTTGCTCCATCTACACCGATGTTACTCCAAATCAGGTCCCACGATAATTCCACACGGTTTTTGCTCCCCATCATCAATGGTACACCCGTTGACACATACGGTATGACATTCGCTAGGTTTGAAATCAATCTACCAAACAATGACTACATGCTTGACGCAATCCGCCAAACCAATAACACCTACTTCCACTGCTGGGTATCCGCCTATCCATTCTATTTCGTAGCCCGTTCTATAACCTACATTTACGTCTTTTGGGGTATCGGACTCGCCCTCATAATCCTGGCAATACCCCTCACAATCCACTTCTACTACAAAACCAAGAACGCATTCCAAAACGACTACGACTCAAAGTTCTGAATCAAATGTCGGTTTTATTTTGGGTCAAAAAACTCCTTTTCTATTGAAGCCTATAGGGGCTTCTTCCGCTTTTTGGCGTGTTTGGGTAATACTCTAGGTAAAACCCCATGACCAGAGGGACCTTGTGCACCAGAAACTCCTTGCCTTGTCTGGTCATGGTGAAAGAAATTAGAATCCTGAGGCTGGTCGTCTTGGATGGCGAGAGCTTTTTTGCCTTCAATAAGCCATTCGGCCCAGGTTAGCTTTGCATTCGCCTCTACTTTTTTCAATTTCCTTTTTCCCATGAATACTCCCTGTGACAGAATTCGTAACACACGAAGATAAAACCTCTCATTGAAGTCAAATGCCGTTCTCCTAAGCGATTACATCTTTTCTTCAGGTGCA
>JAEOSV010000174.1 GCA_016840185.1 Candidatus Hermodarchaeota archaeon
AAATAGTGACGGTGACGCCAATCCTATTGCGGAATGGCAGGGTTATCCGTCATTCATTTCACATTTATCTGAACGGTGTGAAAATGTCGAAAGAATTGAAATGCCCGAAATGCGGGGAAAAACGGAAACTTCGTTTGATGTTGTTAGATACGCCTGAGAACCGGGAGAAGGAAGATAAGGACCCTGATGGGATTCTCCTAGTAGCATCAAAGGCGTTTGATGGCAAAATGGAATGCCTGAAGTGTGGGCACTTCTGGACCGCATAATTTTGTGGTTTTTCACTGCACTATAAGCTTTTCAGGATTTGTTTCGAAGACCCTTCTGTTTGAAGGCATGCTAATCTGTTATCTATGGAAACGATTGCAAAATGAGTTGACCATGTATATTCTTTCTCATATTAGCGGCACGATTAGCAAGATATAGAGTGAGCACAAAACAATCTGGATGATGTTCACGAGTATCCCGATAATGAGAAAAGCGCGTATGGACATCTTAGAATTCTTGAAAGTCGTTAATGAAATAAATAACAGAGGTACCGTGCCAAAGGGACTTGCTGTTCCACCCAAGGAGGCCCCAAATCCTATCCCCCAGAAAAGTGGGTCCCATATCCCTATGGTCCAACCCATTGCTGTCGCCATTTCGACTGCAAGTGGTCCGAAGGTGGTTGCCATGGATGACCCTCCAATGACGAAGGCGCCGAACCATGTTACCCATAACAGCATTAATGAAGCGGGCATCAATTGTCCGCCACTCGCTTGTAAAATCCATTCTGAAATGACTCTGAGAATGCCTACATACTCTAAAGCGCCTGAGAGAATGAAGAGACCGCCAATGTAAAAGATGATGTTCCATTCTACGTTACGTAGACTCGTCCGTGGGTCAGCTTGGCTTACAATCATAAAAACCACCATTCCAGCAACCGCCACTACATATACCTGAGAAAATTGTACAAATGCCACGATAAGTATGCTAAAGAGACCGACATACACCCAAAATAATCGACGATTTGGAACCATTATCCATGGATCGAAGTCCATTACTAGCTCAAACGCATCCTTATCCCCTGTTACCAATTGGCTCCGAATTATTAAAAACACTGCAATAACCGTCACAATCAGTACAATTAATGCCAACCCTCCAAATTGTAAGATGTAGTAGACAAAATCAAATCCTGCGAAACTTGCAACGATTACATTTGACGATGTTCCAATTAGGGTGAAGGCTCCACCAGCACCTACTGCTAGCATCTCTCCCAGTAAGAACGCATGGGGTTTTATTTTAAGAGCTTGAGATGTCAAAATCGTCAAATATCCCATTATCAAGATTACCACCGTACCCATAAGCACCGTCGACAAACTCGCGGCAAGTAAGCAATATACGACGAAGAGCTTTTTCGGATCGCCTTTAGTCAGTCGGATGAAATGGATGGCGAGAAACTGAAACACCCCTGCACCCCGTATCACTTCAGCTACGACTGTCATCGAGGTAATAACAAGAATTGGCTCTAAGCGCACCATTGATAAAATCTCTTGACCCGGTACCCCTCGCGTTATGAGCGCAATCGATGCCAACGCCACTCCAATCAACGCCGCTGTCGTATAATGTACCACACGTGTCACAATCAGCAACACAGTCAAAAGAAAAATTAGTAAAATTAGCTGCCATAGCTCCAACTTCAATCACCTCCTTCATATTGTTTATACTGTACGAACAGGCTCTGTTTTAATGCACCTTACTTGTAAAGGCGTATAATATAAGCTAAAATTGTGGTGAACCGATGAGAGCATGAGTAACCGGTCACTAATACTCAACTTGTTTAGGTAATATCACAACCATTAGCAAGTACCAACAAATAGAATGCACCCTGCCACCTAGATGCCGCAAGACTACTTTTTGCAAGAATTGTAAATATGGTTAGAAGGCGTGCTGTAGCTTTGGTAGGAAAATGTTCCTTTTTAAGGCTCGAGCAGACCATTTTTCCGTGAGCTTTGTGCCATTCAGCGGTTTTTCGAAGACCTCGATGCCGAAGATAAGTTGTTTTTTTTCAAGTCCCCGTTTTTCTTAACATTAAAGTGTCAACACACAACTAAGACAAGGATTGAGGTAAGAAGCTAAATGAATGCCAATGTGAAGATGGCAATAGGAGCGCTTCTTATTGTTCTCGGGGTCTCAATTTCGATTGCGTCTGGGTGGATAATTCCTTCAGAGTTGACAGATGGTAGCCCCTCTTTCAACGGCTCAGGCATCCCGTATGAGGGCGCTGATGTGCTTGTTCAAGCGGGGAACTTCCGACCGAAATTCCAATTTGTGCCCAGCGCATCCTTTCCGGTTGTTGCTGATATCCGCTTGGGGGCGGGTGCCTATAGCTCTTACACATGGCGCGATCTCCCAAATCTGGACAGGACTCTGAATAACATCATCGACTACGGCACATGGCGCCTTGATACATGCGTGGACGAGGTTGAAGAACCCATTTTTTGGGACTACAACAATGAAGAAGAATTTCCAGAAGAATATGACCAATTTATCGACGGATTGAATGAAAATGGAGTAGCTGTTAATTACATGCTGCACTTCTGGGACAAGACCGGCCACGCAAATGGGGAAGAACTGTCGACGCCGCGATTCCAGACAGAAGAACAAATTCAAGATTTTTTAGACTACGTACGGTTTGTGGTTCGTCACTATACGGGTCGTGTCCAATACTACACGATATGGAGTGAGCCAGATGCTGGTGAAATCAAGCATATTGAACCTGGTGACTACGTTAATCTTGTCAGGCGAACTGTGCCGGTCATTCACGAGGAGGACCCCCAGGCCAAGGTGTCCATAGCTCCTAATGTTCTCTACTTCGCGCAGGGATACTTCACGACCATCCTTCTTTCGGATATTATGCCCTTAGTAGATGTGGTTCAATGGCATGGCATCTACAACGTACTCCCAAACGATTCGTTTTATGGAGACTATTACTACCAATACCCGGAGATTATTGAGAGGATCAAACAACGAGCTGCGACCCATGGATTCGACGGAGAGTATTGGGCCACCGAAATTAGTTATTGTTCAGAAGAGTTTTCGCACTGTCAAGGTTCTGGTCAGCCCTGGGAGATACCGAGAACCGACAAACAAGCGGCCAAATATTCTGCCCGCTCAATTGTCATGCACCTCGGATGGGATATGGGTGTAGCAATGCTTACTTGGCTGCCGGACGTCCCGGGAATGGCGCCATGGACACACCCCACAACAAGCAACCTCTACAAAGTCTTGGCCGGGACCCAGCCGATAAATTTCACAGTGAGAATTGAGCCTGAACCCACAAACACCTTGTCCAACACCTTCGCGATGCCCAATGGCGACATGTTGTACGCAATTTGGACTCATGGCGAAGCAGTTGACAATGATCCCGGCGTAAGCACAACGCTTACATTTCCTAGCTTGTCTGCTCAACAAGTAATCGCCATTGACGTCCTTAATGGCTTTGAGCAGGAACTTAACATCGAGGCGTGGCCTGGAAATCTAGTCCTTCGTAACATCTTTGTTAGGGACTACCCTCTCATCCTGCGCATCAGCAATCCCTCCTTTGGTTCCCCAATCACAATTGTACTGATTTCGGGATTTCTGATTGGAATACCAATCATTGTTGTCAGTGCCTACTTCTTTCGTAAAAGACGAATACGATAGGACTTCTCATGTTTTTGGATCAACATGATGGTGAATCCGCTACATTGTTCATCGTTCTATCTGCACGAAAACATTGTGTGTGTCGAAGATTAGTTTAGGATTGAGGCTGGTAGGATAGTATTATTTGGGTTTGTTCGATGTCTGGTTGTTGTTCGGCCCAAATATTTGCCGTTAATGAATTTGTAGAGAAGAAGACACTTTCTCTTAGTGGAAGATCGGTCCATCCAGCCGCGACGACCTCCTTGGCTAGTTCGACAAGCAGTCTTTTCCATGCGTCCTGATGCCCTGGTCTGACGGCTTGGAATCTCATTATGATTCGTTCTTCATCTCCTCTCAGGAAAATACCATCAGGCTTAAACCTGAGGGGAGCGCTTGCGGCAACGACTTGGTCTCCCTTGAAAACCATTACGGCGTGACCGTCTTTTAGAACTCTGTCTTTGAAGTAGCTCTTCCAAGCCTCTTGGGTTGGAAACGCATTTCGTACGTTGGGATCAGACTGGCAGACTTCAATCAACTGTTTGATATCTTTACTCGTTGCCACGCGACTACTAAAGGAACTAATGTCTTTGGTGAGCTTCCATTTACTAACCTCTGTGGTGTCGTAGTCAAGGGAATAGAGGTACACCCTTTCTTTTTCGGTGAAGCCGTTCTCTGTGAAAAACCGGATTTGTTCATCCGCAATCTTTGAAGACAAAGATACGCCGGTAGTTATTTCTTGAATTTTTGCATTACGTTTGATGTAGCTAACTAGGTCCTTGAAGATTTTCTCTTGGACATTGGAGGGGCATCCGGGTAAGGCCCAAGGATAACCCATGCCAATCGTCCAAGGTTGGGTATCTGAGCCGCTGGCTGAAATGTACGCGAGTGGTTCGTCTTTTTCAGAAAAAGCAAAACGCATCAGTTTTGGATCACTGTTCAGTGCTTGAACTCTGATTTGATCAGCGGTGGCGGGAAGTCCTGAAGCCGTGGTGTAAATCTTTGCCCTTATCTCTTCTAGATTCTGTTCCGGCTCATAATGACGATAAATGACTTTCATGTTCTATCAACCTCCTTGGTGAACGTCTAAGACAACCATTCTTAAGATACGGGCACTATGTATCGCGAATGGATAAAACATTCTCAAGTATTGAGAAAATTAACCTCTTCAAATATAAAAAGGTGATGAATGGTGTCAAAATTTCATTTCAGTTGTCGATGTCAAGGGGAAACACACCATTATTTGGCGTAAACTTGGAGGACACACGCCTAGGTCTCGTAGTAGTTTTTTCTTCAGCTTCCTCCTCTGAAAAGAACCATTCGCAGAACTAATTCGACAGTCTTCACCTGAAAGCTCTTTGAATGGGGTTCGAAGACGTACATGTTGTTTCTTACCAATGACGTGAAAGATGATTGGTTTCACACGGTCATTGGTTAACCCTGAATTGGCATCTTGGGTTTTCTTTTGAGAAGATTGAAATATCAACAGAGATTATACCCCCTTTTAGAGGCTGTGTTGTTGGTTTCAAGTGTGGATTTGTTACTAATTACAGCTCAAGTGGATCCCTCTGAATTTCCCCGATGGATTTTTGATGCCTTTGTTTGGGGGGTTCTGGTGTTAATCATATTGGGAATTATTATTGGGATCGTGTTATTGATTCAGGGACGTGGGATTCGGAAGAAGGCGGAGGAGGCAGGTATTGAAGCTCCGCTGCCTGCAGTTTCACGGGATCTGAAGCCGTTTGGCATTGATCAAGGGTATTGGGTGTGTGCCGGAATCATTCTTATTGTAGTAGCTTGGGTCGTAGCGCCCATTATTCGTGCTTCATTTACAGAGAATCAAATTGCGGCAGGAGGCTTTCTAATTTTAGCAGGGGTAGTCTGGTTTTTTGTCTTTTATGGCATCATCTATATTATCCGCGAGTATCCGAAACGGCAAAGACTCTTAGAAGAAGCCCTTCGGAAAAAAAACGTAGGGGGGGCAACACCCCAGAAACCTAGACTGTGTATAGCTTGCAATGAACCACTACACACAGATGAGCAGTTTTGTAGCCAATGTGGTGCCAGCATTAACGAAACTCATTAACAGACGTCCGCAATGGCGAACAGAAATTACCCGGAATTCGATGGCTGTAATTTAGCAACATTATACTAGAAACTGTTAAATTCCAACTATGTAGCAGAAGGATTCCTGTTCTTTACAGACAGTGATATCCTGCCTTTGAGCTTGATTTTTACACAAAGTGGGACCCGACGGTTAATTGCGTGGTTTTATGAAAGAATGCCCAACGCTTTGTGTTTAGTGTGTATGGTGTCCGCTAGTTTGTCGAGTGCTTCGAAATCTGGTTTTTTGGGATAACCTTTGGCTATTACAGGTTCGAGAATCTCGACTTTGAGATTGGGAATCATCCCGGCGAGTTGTTCGACCAGTTTTCCGCCCCAAGCATAGGAACCGATAATGGAGGCAAATCGTGTTTTGGGGCGGAGTGCATTGGCTAAAATGGTCGCATATGCGACGAGGGGATGTGGGCCGGTGAGGACGGTTGGTGAGCCTATGACGATGGTGGCAGCATCGACAAGAGCCATTGCGAGTTCTCCGATGTCCGTGGCGGTGAGATGAAAGGGTTTGACGGTGATTCCTCGGTTGATGAGGGCATCGATGAAGTAGTCGACCATTTTCTGGGTGCTTCCCCACATGGACACATAAGGCACCACGACCTCATTTTTCACCGTATCCGAGGTCCAGTCCTTATAGGCATCGAGGATGAATTTCGGACGATTGAAGAGAGGACCATGACTGGGGGCGATGAGATCAATTTTGAGTGGAGTGAGTTTTTCTAAGTGCTTTATGATTTGGGTGCGGAAGGGCATCATGATTTCAGCGTAATATCGCTTAGCAGCCCGATAGACGGCAGGTTCATCGACTGCATATAACTCGCTGGTGGCAATGTGGGAGCCAAGAAAGTCGCATGGGAAGAGGATGCGGTCTTCTGGGAGGTAGGTGAGCATGGTTTCCGGCCAATGAACCCAAGGAGCAAAGATGAATTCGAGTGTTCGCTTGCCCAGAGATAATTTTTCTCTATCTTCAATCGTCTTGAACCGTGCTTCGGGAAGAAGCATTGCGTCCATGAGCATGGTTTTGCATTTGGCGTTAGTGACAAGCTTGGCCTCGGGGAAATGTTTGAGAATTTGTGGGAGGGTGCCCGAGTGATCTTGTTCAGCATGGTTCGCGATTACATAGTCAATGGTCTTGATTTTGAGCTCTTTGAGATTGTCCAATAATTCATGTTTCTTTCGGGGGTCAACAGTGTCGATGAGGGCCGTTTTCTTTGTGCCCTTTATCAAGTATGCATTATAGCTTGTGCCATCGGGTAAGGGGATGAGTTCGTCGAAGAGTCGGCGATCCCAATCGATAGCACCTACATAATAGATGTCATCTCTGATTTTTTGAACAGCCATTTTTCTACATCCTTAACTGGCTGTATTTTTTTTAGTTGGTTAAAATGCTATCTATTTTGCTTGTTTTAACAAATTCCAATCCTAGAATGGTAAGCAAGCTGTTTTCCATGCCGTTTTTTGCATTTCTAATGGTATTCAAAGATGCATGTGTTAGATGTTTGAATAAAAGAAAGTGGTCGTCTACCCCAGCTACTGGGTCAACATCTGGGTCTTCGTTCTAATGTTTAGACAAAAAGTTCTCAACGTCATCAATAAACTTCAATGTTCCTCGTTCTATCTGCTGTGTGAGAGCATCAAAATCACGAAAATCGGGGTTCTCAACGACAACGTACTCTAAAATCGAATCCACACCTTTTGCTATTATTGGAATCCGGTATTCATCCCACTCGCGTTCCTGCACAACTTTCCAATATTCGGTTTGCACCTTTCGATTCGATCCGGATAACCAAACATCGAATCGAAATTCTTCATGCAGAAACACGATGGCAATCTTCAACTTCCGATGCTTCAAAGACTCTGGAAAGAGGGCAAAATAGGTCATATCCATAAACCCATAATACACACTCCCCGACACCCCATACTCTGGATATTGCTTCTGAAAATACCCGCGCAACCGGTTAAAATAGTCCATCAACCCCCGATACGCCTCAATAATTGACCCTTTCGCCAGTTGCCTACGATACTCCATCATCTGCTCATGAAACGAAGCCATAACGAATTCCTCCATCACCCTACAGTTTTTGTTCTTAAAAAAAATCCCGTTGAGTTAGTGACGTCTAACGGTCTTTTCTTCGCAGAACTTAGGTATTTTAATACGATGACAAACCGAATAGAGTGCGGAGGGTTTCTTTGGGATGCTCTACATCCATGAAACACCACTACACTTTGGACTCATCCTCATCAGTTGGATTATCCTCTTACTGTTTATCCTCGTAGGGTTCCGCGATACCACCACAAAGGAAAAACGGTTGACCAACCCCTGGCTTACCTTTGTGACTATGTTCTTCCTGTTCCTCACGTTTTCTCTTCTCTTGATCATGATCTATCAACTCCCTGCCGCTGCAACCGCTGACCAACTCATGCCCTACTTCATGGCACTCTGGTCTTGTTATGCAATCTACGGGTTTTTCGCCGTCTTCTATTCACTTAGCAGCGATTTCCTCAAGGGCCCGCTTTGGCTTCGGTATCTTCTCCTCATTGGCACGATTTCTTTCCTCGCGATACTCTGGCTTCTAGTTACCCCCGCTACCGTCCTCCTTGTCTTCGACGGTGCCATGAACTGGCTTGCCATGCCCCTGATTCCCTTGGCTTACGGGGGCCTCCTCTGGGTCATCTACCTACTCTTCTTCCCCTTCTTACTCACCTATCGCGTCAACCAACACCGCCAACACCCCATTAAAACCGGCAACTGGCTCGCCTTCTTCGGCGGCCTCCTCGTCGACATCGGCGCACTCCTTATCGCCTTAGTCTTCTTCCTCGCTCCTTACACACTCATCGCCCTCAGCATCATTGTCATCGGCGGGATCATCACCTTCATCGGTGGCACCATCAACTACCGCGCCAAACCACCCACAACATAACCCTACGCCCTCATCAGCCCGCAAGCCCACCAACAGCTTCCGGGCATCCTCCCTTTTTTTAGAATACACTCTCAGAAGTGAGTATAAAAAAAGTGGTCGTCCACTACCAGCAGATCGTACAACACCTGTCGGACTACTCGAAATGTGGTTCATCGTTGCTTATTTTTTCATTTTGCGTCGGACAAAAAGGGCAAGGCCAAACATCACCAGGGTCATGACTGTACCCATAATCAATGAGATCACATAGTAAAGTAGGAGAATTTCACCCGTTAGGAGAAAATAGCGTGTGATGAAGTACATGAGAATCCAATAGAGGGGGCTGGAAATCAGACCCGGTGAATACTCACGGAGCACAATGGTTTGTAGGAAATGCCAGAGCCCATTCGTCACAAACATAAAGGCAAAACTCAACGGCCAAATCACCCACACTCCACCCAACCACTCAAACACCACGATTCCCACTCCAAACACTAGAAACAGCATGAAATTAAACCCAAAGAACTTCCGCCACGACGCTTCCAAATAAAACGTCTTACGCATCATCTCCAGAAACCCCCCGCCCACTGCTACCTCCTCAATCACATGCACACAATAGGCCATCACATACCCCCAAAATAGCACACTTAACGTAATCTCCATCATCGAACTCACCACCAACGCTCACAGAAATATACACTATCTACTAAAAAAACTAGTAAAACGGATCAAATCGTCAATTACTAGGTTCGTAAAAGCACCTGACAAAGAAAAGTAGGCGTCCACCCCAGCAGATCGTCCAACACCCGTGGTTCCAAGTTTCGCTTGTTTTGCCTCAAACCTCCATCCACTACAGAGAATTTTTATTTTTGGCAACTGAAGATCGGATAATTCGAACGAGGATTTTTCAACAAAAAAGCATTATACTAAGTCAATCGTTTATGATTCGAAGGTGCCTATCATGAAGCTCTCTTATGTTGAATGGTTGCAAGGACCAGGTGGGGAACTCATTCTCACCTTTCTGGAAAATCCCACTGAAAAACGCTTCAAAGCCATCTACAAAGAACTAACCAAACAACAAAAACGAAACAAGAACTTTCTTCCCCGCAATGAACAGTATCAACTCGGATTCACCATGAGCACAATTTATGCTCGCGGACTCAAACTTGAAGAAGCCAAAGCCACCCAAACCCTGAAAATCTTCGCTGATCTTGCCGCGAACCTCACAGGCGATGAGAACTGGCGACCACCCGACACAAAACTTCCTCAGACATATCCTGCCTATGAAGTCTGGTTCCGAACCCGATTAGGCAAACCCATCCCTGCCCATCTCACCCCAACCCACAAAGAAATACAACCCATTCTTCCTCCTCCTATCTTATAGTAATATCCTCTTGGCTCTCCATCAAACAATAACGTAATTTCAAGTATCGAGTTCTATACATTCGCAATATTTTGAACACTTTTTGTCCGTTGGTCTGCCATAGTTCCTAAAACGTTCATCGCCTCATCCCAAGCATCGGCGCTCGAACAATCAGCATTTATAGCCATGCATATAATCATGCACGCTCCCATGGCCACCACATCGTATTCGTTTTTACTAATAGGAATTTCAGATCTACAATCAGAAACACAACGTCTATACCTCCGTGCACATTCAGTATCTGTCGGCGGGTCATCATCGACCACCTCGATAAACTCACAGAACATCTTACATACCGCAATCATGGCTGGAACACCTTCCCACGCCAGTTCACACTGATCTCGGCAATCTCTCCTAGCGGCCAACACCCTTGCCCGGTTTCGTTCATCTTCCCGTCGTTGTGCCTCCATTTCCTGCAGTATCAAATTTCGAGTTCGATTTCCATTATGAATCAACTGGTTTAACGGAGAACTCAAATTTTGAACCAAATGATCGACCCGTCGCCTCCATTCCGGTCGAATCTTCCCTCTCAGACGTTCCACGGGTTTCAGGTGATCGGATAATTTCCCCACACCCGTTTGGTAGCTGCGAAAAGCCCGTTCCATTGCCGGACGATGTTGTTGTAAACTTCGCACCAACCCTTTCATCTCCCGCAACCACCCTTTCACTTGCGCAACCGTTAACCGCTTCAACATCTGACTCTGCAAACGTCGAAGTTTTTTATGATCCACACGATACGCACGCAATATTTTAGTTAAATCTCGTTGAACGCGCAATCCCGAAGCATTCACCTGAATCGCCGTCTTCGTCGCAACCTCAAAACTCTGAACCACATTTCGAGGAGGCTCAATCACCTTCGATCCCATTATCACATCACCATCAAAATCACTTCGCTAAAAACGAAGCAAACACCATTTCTATCCATCTCCTTTAAAAATCATACAACTCCATCCTAAAACACAAACAACCACCCCCCAAACATCGGATACTACCAGAGTCTCCAGTAGATTACACCCAGGCTCCTTGCTGCACATCTCCTCTTCCAAGGTATCCAGTGAAAAAAGGGGGCGGTGGACGGGTAATACCCGTCCATGCACTTATTGTTCGATTTCAACTACCAGAGCAGATAGAAGTATCCGAAGAACATGACTTCACCATATAGCTTGTAGGTGAAGGTGTGGAGCCCATCCTCTGTTTTTGGTAGCACGTCATAAAGCTCGCCTGGATGAAATAGCGCTTTGGGGCACCGATAGAACCACTGATTCATGAAGTTGTCTGGTCGACAAATATGATCAACAACTGTCCCTAGGTCCACGAGAGGTATATCATCGATGAAGACCTCGACATTGAGTGACTCAAAGAACTCGCGCGCCTGCTGGATATTGGTAATGCCCAAATCATTCTCATAAGGTACGGCGTACGCAGGTCCACCCACCAGGAGGGGATCACCGGCATAGAAGGCGGGTCCTAACCAACCCGACCCCTCATAAACACCCCACCATGAAAACACCGGCATAATCACTTGACCAAACCGATTGCTCTCCACGGGAAACAGATGTGCCGCATGAAGATCAGCACGATATGCATTCACTCGGGGACTGTGAGCCCAGCTTTGCAGCGCTCCCACAGAGAGTCCACGAGAAACCGCGTAGGGCTCCGGAATCACATCCGGACCCACCTCTACACGGAGAGTATACTCCACTCCCGGGTCTGGTGCATTGTATCCGTGTACATAAACATACACATCGGTGGGAGCAGCAAAGCCACTTAAAAACGCCATTTCTGGGTTATTCCAAATCGCTCCTGCGGTGAGATAATTCCCGTTATCCCAGACGTAGAAATCGAGGTCATAACCGCCCAAATCGGGGCGGTCCCAACTCAGCTTGAAGCTAATCTCCAATCCTGCTGGTACTGTCCCAAGGAAGTGCCATTGCCACTCACCTTGGGTGATGGTTCTTGTATCCTCATAAAACGGAGGATCACTCGCTAACACGGGGGGCAGGAACATCGCAAACCCTAGCACAGTGCAAAACAGCATCACTAACGTAAGCACTCTAACTTTCCTTACCATTCGCATACTATCACTCCCAAAAGTCACCCCTCCAATTGAAAGAGGGTGCCAATTGGGTACTTGCCAATTGCCCACATCTCACCTAAAAATGACCGTAACCCTAACAGGTCATAAAAGAGCCAAAAACCCCCTAAATTTCGACCAAATTGGTCTCCTGTCAGAACAATCCGGTAGTGAAAAGGAAAGTGGTCGCCCACTGCAACGGATCGTACAACACCTGTGGTTCCGGCTTGAAGATTCTGGCTTTAAATGAAAGTTATTTATTTTTCTCTAGTGTTCCTACATATGTTCCAGCTCTTTAGTGGGCGGGAACAGTGCGAGTCTCCTATCAATTTCATCGATTAACGGAATGATTCTTCTGAGATCTCCAAGGGTTTTGAGGAGGCCTTTGGTAAAAACTTCATTTTCAAACTGATGATAGACGGAATGAAAGTGGGATTCGGTGTATACCGCCTCGTCGAAGTTGCGGTAAAGACCCCAAGGCGAGATTAGTCCCTTATATGTTGAATGTAATAACATCATAATTGAGATAGACATGCCACTAAGAAAGTCAGGATTACCGTAATCATCTACAGGCGTATCTTTTCCTTCCAGAAAGGCGTTTAGCGCTTTTTTCTTCTCGTTTTTCCATTTGTTGGGGTCTTGCTCCCACTCAAAGAGACTAATGTATGCAGGAAGCCCCAACATCATCTCTTCTGTCAGGGATTCTGGGAGCTGACTTTGAAGCTCATAGACCAGCGGATAAATTTCCCGCATCAAGGCTGTAAAACCCTCAACGCCTTCTTGACGCCTTGGATAATCCGTCTCAAGAAACGCTTTTATTTTCGGCACATAGTCTCTGGCAAAAAAGGCAACCAGGTATGGGATTTGTTCTGGTTTCACTCTTCTTCCTTGAAGGAACTTCGACATGCAAAACCTTCCATCTGCTCTTGGTATTACCTTATTTCATGATAGTTTTTTATATCTTTGATGATTTCAAACCCAAATTAGGGAATGTATCATGAAAATTAAGGCAGTGAAAGTCATCAGTTTCTCTCCAACCGGGGGCTCAAGGAAGGTGGCTGAAGCCATCGCCAAAGGAACCCGCGCCCCTATAGAACATGTTGATCTGACCCCGCCCAGTGCACGCACCCAACAATTTCCGGAATTTACCGATGAGCTTGCCATTATCTCCGTTCCCGTATACGCAGGGCGTGTACCCACTGAAGCCGCCTACCGAATCCGAAGGCTAACAAGTGACAGAGCGCCCTGGAGCGTTAAACGCGCCAATAAAATCCCCGCCGTCATTGTTGTTACCTACGGTAACCGCGCCTACGAAGATTCCCTCTTTGAATTAGGCGACATCGTCTCGGAAGTAGGATTCCAACCCATTGCCGCAGGCGTCTTCTTATGTGAACACTCCTTTAGCGTCCCCGAGGTGCCCACAGCGCACGGACGACCTGATGTCAAAGATCTTGCTAAGGCTAAAGGGTTTGGTAAACAGATCCGGGGCAAGTATGAAAAAGCCCATACCATCGACGACCTCACCCCGGTCACTCCTCCTGGCACCACTCCATACTCGCTAGCTATGAGTGCGGGACTCACTTTTTACGACTATGGCGAATTAGCAACCCCTTACACCAACGAGGACCAATGCACTAAATGTGGGAAGTGTGTCGATGTCTGTCCTACCGCTGCAATACGGATAGAGCATGTTGTCTCCCATCCATCCCCCATGATCGGATACGCCCTGCGTCTGATTTCCACAGACCATAATGCGTGTATCTGGTGTTGCGCCTGCGTCAAAAACTGTCCTACCGGCGCACGGGTCATGAGCAAACGCATTCTCAAGTCACAAAGCGATCTGAACAAAGGCTATCCCGACAGAAAAGAACCCGAAACCTACCTCTAATCCTGTTTGCGCTGCTTGAGAGCCAGAACTCCAAGACCGACTCCTAAAACCCACAAGACGCTCAGGGCAATCGTTGCCCAAAATGCAATGGGGATGGCAGGGGGAATAAGGAACCATGCCGGAGGCCACACCGGCAGCATAATAATAAACAGAAACAGCACCGCCCAGCGCTGATCCCCCCGATAGTACCGTTGAAGGACCAAAAGCGATGCAAGGGCAATGGAAATGTGCGCGAATCCTAGTAGACGCTGAGCAAGTACAAATGCACTGGCAAGCAAGGGCGAAAACGCCACGATTGCCGACCACTCCATGCCGACATATTCCAAAATGAATGAAGGGGCTCCAAGAACAGCAAAGACCACTCCAAAGGCCATCGAACCAAGAGCCACAATAATTAACAAAATCCAACTAACATCCAGCAGACCAAATTTACGCAACAAGACCACCCCACCTACTCTGATACAGAGCTATGTAAAAAAAGGGTTTCCTGTCTTTTACAGACAACGATTCCCTGCCATTGAGTGACAAAGAACACTCCGATACAGTTCCCAAAGAAAAGTGGTCGCCCACTCCACCTGATCGTTACAACCACCCATGTTCTGTTTGTATTCCTATGATTGAGACGCTCTGAGATGTTACAGTTAATATCAGTACTTAGAAATAACTTGGACCACCTATGTTTACCTGTGCTTTCATTGTGGGAGGTGATTCAATGGCAAGAGTATATTGCATTATTCTGAAAATACTCACGGTAATCAACTTGGTGTTAGTCAGCCTGAATTTCGTCATTCCCCTCCTCGGTCTTCCGATCGTGGGGGCACCAACCCCCGTCCAAGCCATCCTACTCTATGTCTATTTCGGAACCTTCGCTTGGCCGATATTAACCGGTCTCATTCTCCTCCTCAACGTATTCAAACCCGGCGGCGGCAAGACCGGATAACCCAGTTGAAGCATAACCTACCAATCACTTGATCGAAAACCGAGAACAGACCAAACCCAATAAAGCGTCAAAAAAGTGGTCGTCCAC
>JAEOSV010000175.1 GCA_016840185.1 Candidatus Hermodarchaeota archaeon
AGATCATGACCGTGTTCAATTAGATCATGTTCGTGTCGTTCTTCAAAGCGTTGAGTGAATGTTTCTAGTTTTTCTCTTAGAGTTTCACTGGGTGTTCCTCGATAAACTATCGCTGTTCTAACAAGCCGTCCATCGTTGATGATGATGCGAAATCCTTCGTAGCTAATCTCGGAAAGTTGAGCAACATTTTGTGGCTGCTGTTCTCCGTTAACATCGCTTGAAAAAGCTTGAATGGCCTGGAGGAAACCGCCGATTAATGAGCCATCGCGGCTCCTTTCTCCTAAGGCATCAAACAGAGCAATACCTGAACCGCGATGAAGAACAAGGAAACGTGAGAGGTTTGTGACATCGTTGTAGATCGATAAGACTTCTTGAAGCTTCTTCTCACGTTGTTGTTGTTTGGGTTGAACGTAACGTTGCTTGTATACTTTGCTATACAAAAGCCATGAAATGAAGATGATTATCGCTAAAACGATTCCAATCGTAATAATATGGATTTCAGGTGGAAGCCCTGTATTCACAACAATAGTGAATTGAGTAGCAGTTCCTTGTTCAAAAGTCGAATTCACATATCCTGCTTTATAGAATTCTATATAGAAGGTAACTGGAGAATTGGATTCAAAGGCTCCTGGGGAAAATGTGGTTGAATATACCCCTGGCATATCATCCGACATTTCAACTGATTGAATCTGTCCTTGTAAGTTAAAATAACGTAATCGAACCAGCGCATCATTGATCAATTCCTCAGAATAAAAATCCTGAACATTCACGATGATATCGAATTCCACCCAACCGAGTTCTGAGTTGTTTATTGGAAAAACATCAATTTGAGCTTGGCTCATTGTAGTAAGTTCTTGGGCACTCAATCCACACTGAGAACCTGATGCGAAAGTTACAATAGCTGTGCAATCACTCCCTGCAAGTTCCTCACACGTTTCAGGAATCTGCCAAATCTCACTCGTTAACGTGTTGGTAACGGAATTAAAAGTTGGATCTGAATCAGATACCCATTCAGTGCCATTTGAGAACGTAATTGATACTACTCCAGTATTGCCCGTTGAGCTAATCGGATTTAAAATTCCGATAACTCGCAAATATTCTCTGGTGACAAAATAGTCATTTGTAGACATATTTTCCCAAGGACCAATTGCTGAATGGCTTCTTTGAAAGTATACTTCGGTGATGTAGTTTGTGCTCTGAGCAAGGATTGTGAAGGTGCTATTAGATGATCCAATTCCTTCGTCCAATAAGAAAAAGCGTGTATTTTCTTTATAATGGTAATCAAAGACCGTGAGACTGGAATTATCTAGAACCCTATGTAGCTGCCATCCGGACCATAAATATAATCCAAACTGATAGTTTGTGAAATTTGCGGGGGGAGAATTTGAAGGAATCGTATAGTTCACAGCCCATCTTGGTTCTGTATTTGGTTCGACAGTAAATGCAGCCTGTGCTTTCAAACTGCTTTCACTTTTCATAGCCATTGTATACTCAAAATCAAATGTAATTGAATCAGTTGAGTTGAATGTAAAAATTTGTGTCGTCGTCCATGCATTGGAGAGATTGATTTCTTCTTTTAGAATCGGATCAGCATAGATATTGACTTCCCCATAACTGCCAAATGTATCATTGACGGCTACATCATTCAATGAAAGACCCACTTCGCTTGGAGCTTTGAATGATCCAATTTCGTATCGAAAGTTGTCGAAATATATGTGACCATCCACATCAAGGTTGGAACCTATCGATTTGATGATATCAATTTTTAGTGTTAATGACCCGTTGGCTGCAAACGAGGCCACTTGAATTGGCTCCCAAGTGGTTGAATGATGATCCAATGTTGTCGTAACCCAGTTCGCAAGAGTAGATCCAAAACTGGTTTCGACACTAACTTCAATGATAAGCCAATTTTCAATAGTGATGTCGGGAGAAACGTGTATATCAAAAAAGAGGCTAACCGCATCAGGAGAAATTGCTGAAGAATAAGTGAAATTGTTTTGAATCAAAGCATGTCTTTCGTTAGGCAATTTACTATAAGCTAGTTCGATGTCCAAACATGATCCAGGATTTCCTCCAGAAGTGTTACTCACTGAATTTACGAGTCCCCCTCCAGAATCGGCGAGGGTCCAATTGTTACCAACCTCAGGATATTGTTCAAAATCCCCGTTAGGAACGGGATTTGCAGTTGCCCGAACATTCATAATATCTGCATGCACTAGATATCCTCGATAAGGTGTGGGATACCAATCTGCGTTGTATGAGAATGCCGTGTTGTTCTTGGCATCAAGAATTAAATCACTCTGGTTTTGGCAGAATTCATATACATCAAGAGGGGTGCCTGACCCCGAATACACAGGTAGAGCGGGGGTAATAGGTGTATGAATGGTATTTGTAGATGATGTGGTAACTGCACTGGATATGATGAATAGGAATATAATGACAAATGGAAATGCAGATCGAGTTTTCAATGCTCACCCTTCAGCAGCAGATACCCCTTTTTGAGTTCAAATGATACTTTATATCGATTTGGCATTATCGTCTACCAATCCCATTTTTTTTCGAACTTCGAAATTTGTGAATAACTACTGAAAACTTCTTACTCTGTATTTGGTTACTTTTCTGCCGGATTGGCATGGCTTTTTAACATGAACTATACGATGCAGGTTACTAGGTGGAATAATCCATGAAAAGAAATGGTGCATTATTGTGTTTGGTCTTGTTACTTCTTTGTACTCAGATTTCGCTTGCTCCTGCTCTTGAAGTTTCTACGAACCTATCATATCGAGTACCAAACCCGGAATATTCGGTTTCGGGTGTTCCTGCGCAGGTCACTGATATTCGTTTTGGGTTTAATACCCGTGTTACCGATGGTTCTTCACCTTACCCCGAACAGGTTGAGCCGACACTGACGATTTTAAGTTCTGGTCGGTTATTAGTTGGATGGAAGGAAGCCGATACGTACAATGGTCCGGGACGCCGTGTTGGATTCTGTTATTCAGATGATGAAGGGGCCACCTTTAGCCCAAATATTCTCATGGAACCCGTTGGCCCGAATGAATTCCAATCGGACCCTTGGCTGGTTTCCGATGGTGACGATAATGCCTATTTTACCTTCCTTGAATATGGCGGGTCAGGAGAAGGCATGGGAGTTGCCAAGACAACCGATGGTGGTGAAACTTGGCAATCACCGACTCAGGCCAGTGATACCGTTGGATACCTTGATGACAAGGAAACCGTGTGCGTTGATGCAGCGGGCAATATCTACATGATGTGGGACCACTTTGTTACGGATAGCCAAGCGAATTTAGTCTTTACGAAATCCACTGATAACGGAGCGTCCTTCCAACCAACCCAAATCCTTGGTCCGTGGGAAACACATGGCGGAATCCCCTATCTCACGTGTACCCCTAACGGTACGCTTTTTGTCTCAACGATTTGGGATTCGGTTCCTGACGGTCCAATCAACACCATTTTCTTCATGAAATCCACGGACCTGGGTATCTCATGGACTTCCCCTCAACAAGTGAATCCACCTAGTTCCAGTGAAATTAACCTCATTACCGTGTGTGCCACGGATAGCAACCATCACATCTACATTTGTTTTGCAGCTGGTTCACCGATTAACAAAGAAGTCTATGTCACAAAATCCGTTGATGGCGGATCTACCTGGTCAACTCCTGTTCAGGTGAACGATGTCACTACCAACATGCAACGAATGGTTGAAATGCACATCGACGATGACGATGATATTCACGTGGCTTGGCTTGACGCTCAAAATGACGAATGGGATATCTACTACAGCTATTCTGATGATGGCGGAACGAGTTTTTCCTCCGATGTTCGAATCACAACCGAAGGATTCCCCTTATCCTTCACCCGTCCTGGAGACTACAATACACTTCGCTCTGGTCCTGATGGAAAATTATTCATCGTGTGGACTGATGGTCGAGCTCTTACCGACCAAGACATCTATGTGGCCAAACAAGATGTCGCTTCACCAACTGTTATTGCAGCTCCTATCGCTTCACCTGCAATACTTCAACCAGTTACGTTCACTGTGGAAGCGACCGACGATGATCATGTGGCTTTGGTTGAATTGAATTATCAAATCGACCAAGGTTCCTACCATCAGTTGCCCATGGTTGAGATAGACGAGGATATTTACCAGGTGACTATCCCTGGTAGCAGCATTTTTGGTAGTGCTCTCACATACTTCTTTGCCGTAAATGATTCCGCGGGACGTTCTACTCGACTTCCTGCTGCATCGACTGAATATCTCACTGTGCCAATTAGTTCAATTTCACCCACTCTAATCTTGACCATAGTTGCTGCTGTCGTTGTCATTGTAATTGTCATCATTGTGGCAGTCTGGTATTTACGAAAGACCTAACCATGAACGTCATTCAACTGAAACCACTAAAGTCACAATGCGGTAGACAAAAGACTGGCAAATGATTGTACTCATTTGTACAAATGAACGATTAAATATAACAAGGCAGTACTTAGTACACGAAGGGAAGCACAATGAGTGAAGAAGCCTATATTATTGAGTTCTGTCAACAATGGCTACCAGCTTGGACCGGCAATGAACCTGAGAAACTACTTGCCTTTTACACTGATAATGCCTTCTACAGAGATCCAGCTCATCCTGAGGGTTTGAAAGGGCACGAACAACTTCGAGAGTACTTCACGAAACTGCTTGCTGCTAATCCAAATTGGCTTTATGAACCCATCGAAGTCTTTCCCACTCTTAGAGGATTTACTCTCAAATGGCGTGCGGTAATTCCAATTGGGAAAAAGAAAATCGTTGAATTTGGCATGGACATTGTGGAATTGGATGATGGGAAAATCTGTCGGAACGAAGTGTATTTTGATCGGTCACGGTTTCTGGAATTGCTTCCGAAGAAAAAGAAGAAGTGATGAGGATTTTTTCGAGTTCTATGTTTCAATGGTGTTGAGCCGCTTATAGAGTCCTTTGTTTGTTTTGTAAATCCCAACGTACTCTTTGAAGAGTTCATCATAGTAAATTCGGTTTTCCGGATTGGGAGTGAATATTTTTGCGATTCGGATGAGATCAGGTATGTCGTCGAAGGTGATATGCCCAAGGCCTACGCTGGCGATGAAGGCGGCACCTCGGGCGTTGGCTTGGAGCGGGTCTTGGACTTGGCGGATGTTCCGGTTGAGAATATCGGCATAGATTTGGCACCAAATATTTGATTGGGCACCGCCACCTATCATGTTGAGAGTATCAAATGGTTGTTTGGTGAATTTTTCGACGGCGGAAAGTACCCAACGACTGTTGAATGCGACACCTTCAAAAACTGAGCGTATGAGATGGCCCTTTTCGCTGTCGAGAGTGAGGTTGAAGAATCCACCGCGGACTGTATGATCTTCGACGGGTGTCCGTTCTCCATATAGCCATGGGGTGAAGATGATTTTGCTACTACCAACGGGGACTTGTTCGACGATGCGGTCAAATTCTTGATAGACTTCTTGATTTCCGCATTTTGTGTCGTCGTCTGGGTAAAAGATTTGGTCTCGGAGGTATGTGAGACAAGCACCTGCTGTTTCTTGTTCATTTGCAATGAAGTATCGTCCCGGGATGGCTGAGGGGAGTGATGCAATGTTGTTACCAATATCAGTTTTTTTGAAAGGCACATGGCAGGTGAGCCAACTGCTAGTCCCAATATAGATATGACCCTCGAAATCTCGAACGGCACCTGATCCTATCACGGCGGAGGGGATGTCAGAAGCGCTCACAAACACCTTGACCTCCTCGCCTAGCCCTAAGGTGTTGGCAACCTCCTTTTGCAGGTTTCCAAGCACATCGGTGGATGGCTTCAAATCGGGTAATTTCTCTCGGTCAACTCCTAGTCGTTTGATAAGCCCGTTATCATATTGGGGATCGTTGATGTTCCGTGTGTCGGTGACCCAGTGTAACATCATTGTAGCGGGAGAGGAAGCTATCTGACCGGAAAGCCGGAAGTTAATGTAGTCTGTTGGTTCCAAGAACATAGAGGCCTGTTCATAGATGTCTGGCAGCTCATGCTGAATATAGAGAATGTGCGCAATGGGGTCCTTACCACTTTTCGTGGGAATTCCTGCGGTTTTGCGGAGCCATCGCAGTAGATTGAAAATCGAGTAGCCTTGGATGTTGACGAGACCCTTGAGTTTCTTACGCACATAGGGTTCACCTCGAGAGTCCATCCAAATGATTGCATTCATGAGAGGCTGGCCATTAGTATCAACGATGACTGTTCCTGACCATTGACTTGTGTTACAAACCGCAATGATATCTTTCGGGGGCACAAGTTTTTGATCAATTAAGTTCTTAGCAGCAGTGAGAAATGCCTGCCACCATTCTTCGGGATTCTGTTCTGCGCCTCCACCAGGATGTAGGTATAGTGGTGTGTTTTCGCAGGTCCAACCCATGATTTCACCACGAGTTGAGACAATTGCGGGTTTCATTGCGGATGTGCCGTGGTCAATGGCAAGGATGTATTTGGTGTCACCAGTTACTGCTACCATTATCAGAACCTCGCTAGGATGTGAAATAGTATTATTGCGAAGTATTGTCTGAAATAGGCTTCGGGCGATAAACCTTGGACTTAGATTGACAATTCTTTGACGTTTCCTTCAGCATCAATGGACTGGATCAACAGCGGGCTACCGCTTCCGGTTACTGTTTCGAGTTTTAGATATTCTTGCATGACTCCAAGAAATTCCATAGGTTCAATACAAGCTTCAGGTGGAAACACGCCTTTCCACGGAATTTTTCCTCGATGCATCAGGGTGGCACCAATTGCCGCTGGAATTCCTGTACCTTCTCCCATGGCCTGACCAATGGACCATAATGAGAATACGTATTGATGGGGTTTACCCTTCTTTTGGCCCGCAACCACTATTTTTGCGCACCCCCGTTGTTTGCCGAACTTCGTCTCTTTGAGAATTTTTTCACGTTCTTCAATGATGTAGGCTATAATGAAATCACGGGGTGTAACAGGTACCCCTTTTACTATAATCGGCTCCTCACCGGTTAATCCCAACTTTACTAAGTTAATTATGAAGTTGAAATATCGGTCAGGGAGCACTGTTCCCTTGTTGGTTACACGTTGACATTGGATGTAGTTGGGGAGCGTGATTGTTTCAGGGTGTGGATACGGATAGCACAGGTGAGTGCCAATTTCATGGAAGGTAACCTCTTCTCGCAGTGCTATACCTTTTTCGTCAAAGAAACGAACCGTGTGTTCCTCTCCTTCCAGGAACATTGGAATTTCCGAGGTCATGGCATGAATACGGTGGGCAATCACTGCTGCGCCTTCGACAGGTTCTCCGCCATGAGCATGGAAGATATCAATGGAATCGATTCGGTCAAGAAGCTGATTGGCGGCGAATCGAACGAGGATGTTAGAGACCCCTGGAGAGCTGCCCATGCCAATGAGGGCTGAGATATTCGCTTTCTTAGCCTTAGAATCCATCGCTAACAAGGCCTGCGTCGGTTCGACATCATCACACACATCAACGTAGTTAATACCCGATTTAATAACAGCCTCCAAGATGGGAGGTCCAAAACGAAAGAATGGTCCTACACAATTGAGAACAACATCCGATCCTTCGATGACCGATTGAATACTCTTAGGATCTAATGCATTCACTTCGAGGGCTGAACAGTCTCCACCAAGTTCATCAGCGAGCTTTTGTGCACCAGCAGTGTTGATGTCAGCAATGATGATTTCATCAAAATCTGGGAGCTCTTTGAGTGTTCGCACAGCAATACTGCCAACGGCTCCGCATCCACCAAGTACGGTGATTCGGGTCATGATTTTCATTCATTTACACTGGTATTTAGTTGTACTGCCAGTTTCAAGGTCTTGGTTTTGGTTTCCATAAGCTGCTAAATCGTATATATTTGAAAAGCAAACATTCTTATCGTATTCAAAGGGCTTCTTAGTATGCCATAAAGGAATAGGGGTCAGTTCCTAAAAGTACTGAATACCTTTTATGGCATGAAAGAAAGACACACCATTTGGGGTCACTATTCGTGGCGGAAACACCCTCATCTCAACGGTGGATATTCAAAGTCATACTCATGGGCGACTATGCAGTAGGAAAAACCTGCATTATCCGAAGGTATGTATCAGATACCTTCATCGAAGATTACAAGGCAAGCATCGGTGTAGACATAACATCTCAAGAACTAGCCTTTGAGAAGGGTGAAGTGCAACTCCAAATATGGGACATGTCGGGCCAAACCGATTTCAAGCTTGTCCGTAGCCAATTCATGAGTGGAACCGACATGGGAATCATTGTTTTTGATTTAACACGTCCGAGTTCCCTCGAAAACGTATCACGTTGGATCAATGAAATTCATGCAATGGTGCCCAAGCTACCTTTAGTGCTTGTAGGTAACAAGTCGGATTTGACAAATGAACGGCAGATACCCAAAGATGCAGCTGAGAACACTGCAAAAGAACATGACATGATCTGGTACTTGGAAACATCAGCAAAATCCGGGGACAACATCATTCAATTATTCAAAGACATCGCCCAACAACTATTAGCCGACATGAAGTAGGGAAAGCAATCCAGGGGGGAATGCTAAATGCCGCAAGGAGCGGCGTTAATCGAATTCGATCAGAAGCTGGGTCCCGTATTCAAGTTCGCGGTTCCGACCACCCTTGAAGTCACGCAAGATGAAACGATTGTCCTTTTTACTACACGGACGATGTTAAATGAAGGGTTTACAGGATTGAAGGTTAAAGATCGCGAATGGGTGACTTATCTTAATCCACCGTTTCTGTATTGCATCCTCTTAACGCCTGTGGAGCATCAAAAAGACTTTGAACAACCCATGATTGATGTGCTCGGGAAATATCATCCAAACGCACTCATTTCTCATGATGAGCTGAGTGACTTGTACGATGACATAGTTTCGCGAATTGGTGAAAGTCTCCGGCAACGAATCAGCCAACAGCCAGTTGTTCAGGAACTGTTAACATTCATTGGAGAATCACCAGAACCATTACGTCCGTCTTGGTCAATCCAAACCGGATATCGCTATCCAAAAGCTGAACAAATCACCGGCGAACCCTCTGAAAAAATCAATTCACTCCTTGGAATGATGATGGTAGCAGGACTATTACATGGACGCATCTGTGGAAATATCGCCATCTGTCCCCAATGTTCAAACCATCGGATACTCCAACATGCAAGTTGTCCTAGATGTGGATTACCCACACTAGAATCAGGAATTGGCATAGAACATTTCACCTGTGAGTATACCGCGTTTATCGAACACTTTTCGACTCCACAGGGGCTCATCTGTCCCCAATGTAAAGCGCTTTTATCAACTGGCACTTACCGATCATTAGGTCGAGTGTATCATTGTGTTACGTGTAACACCTACCCCCACACACCTGAACAGATGTTCGGGTGTTTAGCCTGTAAAAACACCTTCACGTCGAAAGAAGCCAAGTATCAACCAGTGTATTGTTACACCGTCTTAGAATAACCGGAATCACCACAGGAAAGAACGTCATTGAAACAGCAGATGAACCCGTTTTACTAATTTTTAATACTAGAAACACATAGATTCAGCACATTCCATACTCAATCATTGAACGGTGTTTGCTATGGTAAACTTACTCATTGGATTTGGTATTCCCAACTGGGCCTGGGACATCATGGCACTAATCTTAACCTTTCTTGTTTTGATGATTCTGATTCGTGTTAATGATATGCTCAGAAAACGCGAAATCATCCCCATCTATGTCTCACGAAAGGTCATTCACATCTTTGCTGCACCAATCTTCCTTGTTTGTTGGTTACTCTTTTCAGGTGATTACTACAGTCGTTACTTTGCTGCTGTTGTCCCGTTGCTCTTTGTCATCTTGTTCATTGCAATTGGAACAGGTGTGCTGAAGAATGAAGAATTCGTGAATACCATGTCGCGTGAAGGGGAACCCAGTGAGCTCCTCAAGGGTACACTCTTTTATGCACTGGTCATGGTTTTCTGTGCCATCTTCTTTTGGTTCGTCGGTGTTGATGGTACATTGCAGCCTAATTGGGCAGTTTTCATTCCCACTGCGATTCTCATCTTTGGTCCCCTTGCCGGTGGGGATGGTTTTGCGGATTTGATTGGCAGACGATTTGGAAAACGGAAATTCCATATCTTTGCTGATAAAAGCCTGATCGGCACACTAGCCATGTTCATTTTCAGTCTACTCTTCACCTTAGGCCTCCTCTTCGTTTTCTGGTTAGTTCTCGACCCACTGTGGGCATCGGTGAACGTCACCGCGCTCATACTTCCAATTCTGGTTGTCTGTCTTGTTTGTACAATCATTGAGGTCTTTAGCCCTCGAAATC
>JAEOSV010000176.1 GCA_016840185.1 Candidatus Hermodarchaeota archaeon
GTCAGCTGGGCGTTCTCACCTGCCGGAATGGCATGCCAAGCAATCCGTGCTTGTCTGTTTTATCGTGGTTCAGAGGATTAGTGTGCGGTGTTATTTTGGTCCGCGAACCAACGTAATCTCCATCGCTGAGACGTTAGCAACGTTGCCTTCGGCTGTTTTGACCTGTTCGGTGGAAATGTCGATGCCACTCACAACGAGATCAGGCATGAATCGGTTTCGAAGCACTTCAGCAACGTCTACAGCGCGGCTGATTGCTCGTCCTCGGGCCTTGATCACGAGTTCTTCGGGGTTTCGGTTAAGTTGGGTGACGCAGGCAGTGATGTAACTCATTAAAGGTTTGCTGCCGACAAACACAACGCTTTCGTCACGTCGTGCTTTCGGTGCTTCCTTTTTGGCTTCGGCCTTTGCTTCAGTTTTGGCTTCGGCCTTTGCTTCAGTTTTGGGTTTAGTTTCTTTTTTCTTCGTAGCCTTTTTGGGCTTTTCTTCAGCCTTAGGCTCTTCTTCTTTCGTTTCTTCAGCTTCGGGAGATTCAGCAGTTTCTGTTTCTTTAGACATTTTGGGAGTTTCCTCCATCTCTAGTTTAGTTGTATGCTGGTTTCACCAGTTGTCCTGTGACGTGTTGCAGAGGGGACTAGGAGCTCCTCCTGCAACATGGTGAGGAGAATCGATACCTCTACATGAACTTTAAAGTGTTTGGTTTCGACTCAGATTCCCTTTATCTAGATGAGTCGCTTGTTTCATGTAGTACTTGATTGATTTTTTTGTCGATATATGAACAAAATGATGAATCCGATGATGAGAATGGGAATGAGAATGATAAGTCCTACTTGGAGAAGGAAAGGATTGGGTGGTGCGCCGGGGGTAAACGTGGTAGGATTCGCTAGTTGACCTTCCATAAAGGCTTCGACGACTCGACCCACGACTTCCAAAGAGGTTGCGGAGCATTTGTCAGGAGTATCTTCGAGGGTATGCCAATACGGATACGTGAAGTCAATAATGTCCACCGCAGGAATTCCAACGCTAAGAAAAGGGCGATGGTCATCATACATTGCAGGCCCGTCGGTGTCCAGAAAAATATCATCATAATTGAGATCAGCCGCGATTTGCCAGATGGCATCAACTAAGATGTCGGTAGACCATCCTTCCCGTGGGAGTTGCAGGTCTGCATCCCCCATCATATCAAGGAGGATAGCAGCCTTGATGTTAGTCTGCTGTGCAACGTTTAGTCTGTCAACGAAGTATGTTGAGCCGACAATCCAGTTCCATCCATCATAATTGCCAGAATCTTCTGCATCGACAAATAATAGCATGGTCACGTCTTTGGCTTCTTCTGGCAACACTTCAGCTAGTTCCATCAATGTGGCAACGCCACTGCCTCCATCGTTTGCTCCTAAGATTGGTTTTGAACGATTCAACGGATCAGGGTCACTGTCAGCAATTGGGCGTGTATCGTAATGAGCTAATAACACATATTCAGGGAACGTGATCGCACCCGCCATTATATTCCTCAATTGAGTTTCGCGATACGTCCAAGTTTGAGTTTGGACTGTCCAATTCTTAGCCTCAAGGTCGGCAATGATGTAATCTCCACAAGCAGTCAGGTTGCTGGATCCAGGTGGGCGTGGACCAAAGGCACATTGCCCTTCAAGATAGGTGAAAGCACGAGTTCCATTGAATTCCAGTGTTTCCTGAACTGGCGCATTGCCGCGGATTTGAGCAAGATATTGAGGACGAGTAGATAGTGTAGAGTTGCCTAGCATGGGGATTAATAGAAGAAAGAAACACATCATAGCAAGAATTGGAGTTCGAGCTTGAGATGAACGGATCATAATACACCTTTTTCCCAAATGAGTGATTTCAGGTGGTAAGACAGAAAACCCGAAACCTATAAAAGTACTGGACTGGTGCGTCCTTTTCGCCTTAAGGTGGCTTCAATGTCTCAAGATTCTGACGAGCTCAAACGCATACGAGAACGCAAACTGCAGGCGTTAATCAAAGATCAAGAGCGACGTGAAGAGATCAAAGGAGAAGTCGAGGAACGGGAGAAGGAACGGGAAAAGATTATTGAAGCTCTTTTTCTTCCCGACGCGGTTGCCTACCTTGAGGAATTGAAAAAGACCAAACCTACGTTAGCTCATCGCATCGAAGATTTGGCGATTACCTTGTATCTGCGAAAACAGCTCATTAATCGGATCCCGAAAACTGGAGTGATTTTAGTGCAACGAAAAATAGAAGGCGTTGAACCGAAAATCACTGTCAAGCGTCGCGGTGAAGATGAAGTCAGCTTCTATGAAGCGGTCAAGAAAGATTTAGCCAAATAAGGCTGATTCACAAGTGAATCAACTGGTTTCTTCCTTTGCTTTCTTTTAGATTAGAGTAACTGGATTAGGCACTTAATATGCCGGTACGGCTGCCTCTCCAGTTGAGGTCTCTTTTAAAATCCGACCTTCCCTATTTTTGAGCGACACTCTCACAACACTGACTGCATTAGCGCCCCACACAGTACGTTTCACATCTCGTTCTAGCATTTTCACCGCTGAATCATTACTCAGTTCCTGAAAAGCACCAGGACTTAAGTGTAAGAGGAGATGGAGAATCGTTCCAGCTTCTTGGAAGAGGGGATCAGGAGCAATCTCAACATCCACAGTTTCAGTGGGAGTCATAGCAGGTAGTGGTTTCCAATTGAAGTACCGTTTACGAGCTTCTTTTCGAATACTCACAAGTCCTGCACAACAAAGAACTTCAATAACATCGTACAATCGTCGTTTTTCTTGGAGTGGCAAGCCTAGGTGCATAAGGAGTGTATTCGCCGTGTATTCTTGTTCGGGATGCTCTCGTAAAAAGGCTATTACGTGACTAGCAACTTCGCCTAACTTCATTTCGATATCCTCGCCCAGTCCATTATGTGTCAAGGTAAGCCATTCAGCTCTTCTTAAGAGCCTGCCAGCAAGCTAGCTACATCTTCATAATTCGACGCTGGCTTCCCTCAAAACATCAAGTGTATCCTTATCTTTTCCACTTCTTGTTAAAAAGTGGTGGTAATACCTTGAGGAATGATGATAAGAGGGTCAAATCCCACGATGTAGTTGGTGGAGCCAGCAAAAGGATGAAGCTTAAATCAATAGATACCCTGCTAGAAGGATTGGGGCAAAGCTGGTCGGAATGCGAAAATATCGCGTATGGTCCATGGCAATGGTTCTCCTCCTATTCATGGTATTAGCGATGCTCACTCCACCTACATCAGCCTTCCAGTATATTCATCATTGGCGGGTAAGTTTCTCTGGTTCTCTTGTTGTGTCTGGAAACCAATCGTTACCTTTTACATCCTCTTGGGATTATATTGGAAACACCTCATGGCAAACGTGTGAACAACTCTCCTTCTCAATGACACATAACAACGAAACAATTGTCATTAGTGAAGTGAGCACTGATATTGATGGGAATCCTCGGTTGACCCTTAACTTGACCTCACCATTGACACCTCAGGATGTCTTGGTTTGGGAAGAAGAGTGGACATTCACTGTGTTGGATCGACGTCCTCCGCTTCCCCAAATTAGTATTGAGCAATCCGGAACCGTCATTGAAATACAGGATTTCTTTGAACCGGATGACTTCTATTGGTTTACTCGTGAGACAGGGTTGTGGAAAACAGGTAATGCGTCTCTCACGGATCTTGCTCAGAGTATTCGTACGGAGCTACCCGATAACCAACAAGAGAATGTACTTGCCTTGATATACGAGACCATCGAGTGGATTCAAACCAACATCTATCGAACAGGGGGAATTTCTGATCCTCAATATCCCGAGGAAACCATTCTCAGCCAAATCGGGGACTGTGATGATCAGTCTAATCTCCTCATATGTCTACTGCGAATCTTCAACATACCAAGCTATCTGATGACAGGACATTGGTTCCAGGAAGGTGCCAGAACCAATGGGTTCATCTGGGGGTCAGTAGCCAATAATTCATACCGCTATGTTGATTACCAAAACGCTGTTGGTCATGGGTGGGCGATGGTTTTTGTACCTCCTTGGGGATGGTTGCCATTCGACCTGCTTTCAGTGGGACAGGGGGTAGAACCTGCACAAACGTACACAGAGTCGCTCTATGCCTCAGATTTACCCTTTGTGACCATGTGGCAAATTGTGGCCAGCGATTATATTGGAGAACAGCGAACCGCACAAGAGAATCTCTTTGCCTACCAACTTCACCGTACGGATTTCGAAGAATGGACCTCTTTGGGTTCGGTTCCAATTGTTGATGCGGAATACATTGCAGCTAACATGGTAACACTAATTGCCCTCATCATTACACTGGGTTCCCTAACATTTCTTGTTGGACTTGCGATTCGACGGCAACCGCAGGAGGAACCAGACCGTGGCTCCACAACTCCCACCAAGTAAGCTCTACTCTGACTATGTGTTTGATGGCGCTGAAGCCGCTCTTCAATTCTGGGGTCCAATTCCACGCAACATCAAAGAAGCCATCACTCTCAGTACTCCCTTGATTGCAGCGTATTCAGAACACCAACCCCTTTTCACCCAAGAACGTCTGAACACTTTAACCAAAGCTATCAAAGGGATTCATCGAAACTTCAAAACGCTTACACCGCAGGTGAAGGAAAATCTTGTCAAACTTGAAGAACAAAGGGCTGTAATCGAGGCGGGGCACCAACCCGCCCTTCTTGGAGGACCAGGGTTTGTGATCAATAAGATTGCGGCAATCACTAAACTGGCTTCCTTTCATCAAGCAATACCCATCATGTTTGTAGGTGACCATGACCATGAGCAGAAAGAATTGACGGTCATTCACCTTCCCAGCCCAGGACCTCGTGGACTCACCTTTTCCCTGAATGTACCTCGCGAGTATAAGATGTCACCCATGCACGTTTTACCTTGTCCTCCCAAGGAATGGCTGAAACAGGCCACTGCAAAAATCACATCGACGTACCACGAACTTGTCGCCGGCTCCGCAAAAAAACATCTAAACAGATACGAAGAACGAGCCGCTGTAATTCAGAATCTTCTGGAAACCACGTTCAGCCAGTCTCAAACAATCTCGGAATGGACCACACGTCTTTGGATGAGAATTGTTAATCAGTCTCAAGACAGTGGCGTGCTATTTCAAGTATTTTCGGATTCTAAAATTCGTGAACTGATGTTGCCTGCATTTGAGTATCTGCTGACTGATTCAAATCGGCAACCCCTCATTCACGCACTCAATGAGAGCGCAATGAAGCTTGAACAACTCGGTTTTGAACCAGGAATAGGACGAAGAGCAGAGGATTACGTTCCGTTTCATATTGAGTGCCCAACATCCGGGTGTAACCGAACACGCCTTGATCCAACACTAACAACAAATACATCTGGGACAAAAACCACAGTGTCTGCTGAGTGCCCAAAATGTAAAACTTCGCATTCAATAGAAGTGAAAACCTCAGCTCCTGACCTTACTGATTGGAAGATGTTTCTTTCACCTCGTGTGGATACCCGGGCTTTTCTTGTCCAGAGTTTCACACCTGTTATACTCCATATTGGAGGAGCAGGTGAAACAAGTTATCATGCCCAAGTTTCACCTGCCCTTCACTCAAACAAGAGCATTGTCCCCATTTTCTTCCGTTACACCCGACTATACTATGAAAATCCATGGACCAACCACACCGCAAATCGTTTATCCAATGAAAAACTGGCCCCTCTTAACCATGAAGAATTGCAATGTTTCGAATCAGCCATCAACACGGGGTACGATGAAGAGAATACGGGGGTCGTGCAATCTTTGTTTGCGGCGAGTCAAGAACACATCAGTGATACTGCAGGGCAATTAATCAGTGCCGAATCTCAAATTGAAAAGGAAAGAAACGAGATTATTATCCGTCAACGGGAAACAACTAATCCATCCCACAGGAAGGAATACCAAACACAAATTGGAACACTGACGCGTCGTCGACAGGCCCTTCAAACCTACTTATCTCAGATGTTTGGTCGGTTTTCCGCTGAACGGCTTGGTCAAGAAGTAAGTTATATCTGGATTGATGCAGCCATGTCTTTGGACCCAATGCAACACTTCACTCGACTCCTTTCCCATTATCGAGAATATACCCCATCTTCAGCGACATTTTATCTGATAGATGAAAGTTTACACCGATAGGACAATGTAAGACTATTTCTACAGGACATTCTATAGGACTGGGTGAACCACAATGGAATTTCTTGACATAATCAAAGGTCGTCGAAGTATCCGAAAATATCTTCCTCGTGAAGTCGAACAGGTAAAAATTGACACGATTCTTGAAGCTGCTCAATGGGCTCCCTCAGCATCTAATAAGCAACCCTGGCACTTCATTGTCGTTAGGGATACGAAAATTCGAACTCGATTAGGAGAACTTCATCCCCACGGACGATTCATGAAAGAATCACCGGTAGTTATTGTTGTTCTCGGAAATCCAGAGGTGCACCCTAAGTATTACCTGTGTGACCCACATCAAGCCATTCAAAACATGCTTCTCACCGCATATTGGCAAGGATTAGGATCGTGTTGGATGGGAGTTCGAGGGACATCCTTTGAAGATGAAATCAAAGAACTCCTCAATATTCCTGAGTCATTCACAGTAGTGTGCACTATATCAATCGGTTATCCAAATCACAAACGTGAAAGTAAGCGTTTTTCATTGGCTGAAATCGTTTCATGGGAGCGTTATGGAAATCAAACCTAATCCTTTCGGGTTAGCCCTCTAGAACGGTTTTGTATATTGCTTCGTACTGGGGTATCACCTTCTCAGCGGTATGGTGTTCAAGAATCGTTTGTCGCGCAGCCTTACCAAGATCATTGGCGAGGGTCGAGTCCGTTAGAACCGCGTACAGTTTATCAGCATAGTTATCGATATCACCAAAGGGAACCAACACCCCGTTTTCTCCATTTTGTACAATTTCAGGAATTCCACCTACGGCAGTGGAAACAACAGGAAGCCCACAACTCATTGCTTCGAGCAGTGATAGTGGAGCTCCTTCCAACTCTGAACTTAGCGCAAACACTTCAGCACATCTTAAGTACTGGTACACATCACGCTTGAAACCAGGGCATTTCACCCGATCGTTCAACTCGAATTTCCTAATTAACCGGTCGACCTCAGGACGGGTTGGTCCGTCTCCAATAAGTAAAAGTTCAACATCAGGAACTTTATCCGCGATTTGAGCGAACGCCGTAACTAGATCAGAAACACGTTTCACTGGACGGAAATTGGAAACATGAATTAGTTGCCGTTTTTCATCACCTGGTAAGTATTCACAGGCATTCGGTTTGAAAAGCTCAGTATCAGTGAAATTCGTGATGGGTTCGACCGAGCAGCGGATTCCGAGGGTTTGCTCAGCTGTTTGACAAATATGCTTCGTAACACATGTTACTGCATTTGCGGCTTCAACGGCGAAGCGAGTAGCCGGTTGATATGAGGGATCAGCACCCAATGTGTGAACATCACTCCCATGTAGGGTGACAATATAGGGAACACCCGTCATTTGTTGAGCAATGAATGCTGATAATGCGTGAGGAATCGCATAATGCACATGGAGTATGTCTAAATGGTGTTTCTGGACGCTTTGGGCCATTCGAGATGCAAGGGCTACAGTATAGGGAGGATACTGAAAGAGTGGATATTCTAAAACATCGACAAGGTCAACCTTCACGTTCTCATGACGCCCTTCTTGTAATTCGAAGGGAACTTCATAGGTAATGAACCGAACCTCATGACCCCTTTGAGCTAGTTCAACACCTAACCGAGTACCAAGGAGACCAGACCCACCAATACCAGGGTAAACCGTAATGCCAATTCGCATAATCAGTCCTTTGGCATGCTGTCTTTCCAGCTCATATGTGTTACCTTGCCAGAAAAACAACACCCGGACACGTGCCAGCAAACCTTATGGAAGAAACCCACCTAATAGTTCCTATGCCTAAATCGTCGCCCAAACGACTTCTGGTTATTGCTGCACATCCCGACGATGAAACCTTTGGATGTGGAGGAACTATTGCCCTTGAAGCCGCTCAAGGCTCTGATGTGACGGTATGTTGTCTCACCGGAACGGTGGCACGCCATCGTGAGTTGCAAGCCGCCTGTGAAGTCCTTGGGGCAAAGGTCATCCCTTTCAAGGGTAAAGAC
>JAEOSV010000177.1 GCA_016840185.1 Candidatus Hermodarchaeota archaeon
CTTTCTCAAAAGCCTTCTCGTCCCATGGGAACCACTCAACAGGATTGTGCGCATGCTGTAACAGGTACGGGCTCTTTTCATGAATGAGTTGGTTGGTGTACTCTTTCACTTTCTTTGTCAAACTCTCGACTCCCACAGTATGAAATCCACTTGCGTTTTTATATACCAGCAATTTACCACTGGGTCAAAATGCTCCTTGAAAATAAGTTGCAATGTCTGGCTTGAAGCAGTGATTGTACTGGAACGGTGACTTATGATTAAAAGAAGTTGAGGAAGGATTTCTCCTTCCTCAGTTGAACGATGACGTTCAATACCTATCGCTTTTCTAGTTTCTTCGAAATATCTTCTAATATCGTTTTCATGTCGCGTAATGTCATGAGAATTTCGTCATCTAAGGAATCTGCTAATTTCGGAATTTCAGCGTCTCCGAAAACTGCATGTTCGGTGCCTGTGGTGTATGGAGCTTGGAACTTGCGCAGCTCTTGAAGGATAAAATCCCGGACTTCTTCATAGAATTCAATACCTTCTAGTTTTTCCTCAGGTTCCTTCTTTTCACCAGAAAAACCTGCGGTTTCAATGTTCACCGATCCAATTCCAAAGAGGCGATCTAATGGACCTGACTTTGTACTGATGTTGGTAATGGTGCGAAAAGGTACATGCTTTCGAGTTCGATAGAAAATTCCTTTCTGGACGTACACTTCGGGCATACTTTCTCCAGATTCAGAGATTACCGAATACTCGATACTCTGAACATAGGCATGTACTACAATCATTCCTAGACTTAACCAGATGAGGTTGAATACCCACATCCAAAAGGTAATTGGCTGCCACCAAACAGAAAAATTCATCCATAGAAAATCCACATCGACTATTCCGATTAACGAAATGCCAAACCAAATACCAAGTACAATCAGCCACATGAAAAATGCACCAAGCCAGAGCTCAAGAATACTCTTTCGGAAATATGCCTGTGAGGGTCGGAAAACTCGACCATGCGAGATTCGTTCCCCTGGCGGTCGGATAATGCGACTGTCTTCACGTTCTCTTACCAATACTTTCAACTCCGTTGATAACGAGGAATTTCTTTAGCCGCCAGCTTATTGAAAATCGAAGCAGACTGTTGCGTCATGGGCAGTGCTTCTTCATCTGGACGCAATTTAATGTCGTATTCTTTGATGACCGTATCCAGTGTTTCACGACACTCAATGAGTTTGGGGCAGTTATGACACATGATTCCCGCATAGGATGCGTGTTTGTACCACACGACAACTCCAAGCTTGAGAGTGAATACGACGTAAACAACGGTGTTTGCTTGATAATCGAAACCGATTAGGAGCCCATTATAATCCAGAAGGCTTTCAACATCAAGACGGTGACTTTTTGCTTGCTCACGAAGGGCTTTGGCAATTTTCCCACGGGCCCGATTCAATACTCGCGACACATAGGCGACAGACCAGTTGGTTCGACCTGCCCTTGCAATTGCACTTGTTGATGATCCCTGATGGAACTGTTGCCAGACAACTTCTTCGTCAGGAGACAAGATGCCCATCGTGGTTTCCTCGAATTTTCGTTTTGTGACAGTTAGTTCCCCAGAGGATCTGAACTATCACATGTTTACCAATTATTAGTAAACATTTATAAAGTTATGTATTGTGGTCAAAATATAATGGGCTGCTAAGGGCGGCTCTTCTGGCAGAAAAACTTCCTCTCTTGTTCACGCATATTTACGTTATTGTTTCTGGTGTAAGATTACCGGAACATGGTAAACATTCTGGTGAGTTTAAATAAAAAGACACTCTACGGAATTACACTGGTCAAATTCCGTCTTCCATAGGAAATTTATTCATTTAATGCGAGTGAGTTAAATTGCGACAATCACAAATAGGTCTTCGAAGGCAGTATTAGACAGAGGTTGTGAGTTAGATGTCTGAGTTTCTATTGTTATCGGTATATCGCCGCTATTTGGAAGCGAATGGGTATGATGTTGAGCAAAAGGCCACTATTCCAGGTGGAGTTGTTGACCTCTTAGCGAAATCAAGCAACCGCACGCTTCTTGCTGAAGCCAAATGGATACGTAGTCCTGGGGATGTATATGAGGCAGTGGGTCGGGCTGTTCAAAATAAGGTTGCCATGCCTGAAGGGACACCTATTGTCGTGATACCTATTGGTGTTGCAAATGAGGAGATACGTGAACGCGTTCTAGGTGCTTGCTACAAGTACGGTGTTGAACTCCATTATGTGGATGTCAATAAACGCGAAGTATTCCAAGATTACCTAACGACCCAAGTTTATCCTGCTATCCATTCCTTGCTACACTGTATTCGTGATCTTAAGGAGCAAGGGCTTTCTCGCCCTCAAATCAAGGGGCTTCATA
>JAEOSV010000178.1 GCA_016840185.1 Candidatus Hermodarchaeota archaeon
AAGATGCAGAGGAGGATGTCAGCTTTGTCTTTCAGCTCTCGGATAAGCCGCATCTTGACGTTGGGGTCATACCCCGGCAGGACCCGTGCGGCGTGGTAATCGTAGAGGAGCTTACCCCCGAACTCGAGGTAAAGCTTGGTGAAACGGTTGACCCTTTCAAGGATTTCAGATGCCTGTTCTTCGATATACTTTTCGTTATCGAAACCCTTATTCTGAATCATCTCTTCCCCCTGTATTGGGGGCTACACTACCTTCTTTCACGACGATTGTAAAGGTTTTTGCGAAAAGAAAGAGAGAAAAAAACCCGATTATCACGGATGTCCTTCTCTCGTTTGCAGCCTTTCTGGGAGCCATTGAGAAAGCGAATTCTAAGCCCTGGTGGGGAGTCGAGATTAAGCAATACGACAAGAATTCAACAAGGTAACTCCGTCCTCTTAGCCCAGTAAAGGTAAGTACTTGGACTTTCGATCTAACTCACCGTCTCCAGTTCCTGGGGACTCCAGCAAAACTCGCCTTCCGTTCCAACTCGCGCAGTTGGTTTTCGAAAAAACGGATCACTTTATTGATTCGATCTACCGCAGAACTTCTCCTCGAGCTTTCATACTCTTTTTTTATCCGCTCTAATTCCGCCAAGACATCACGGTAAAACCGAAACTGTCCGACCCAGTAATCCCTGCCATACCCTCCCGGTCGGTCGGGTGAGGGACTTCCCTTCAAGGAAAAGAGCGTCATCGTTCCATTTGCTGGATCGAGAACTACCCTAAATTTGTTGAAAAAGGAGTTTCCAAGGAGCCCATCCTGATCCGAGGGCATGGTGTGGACGAGGGCCTCCACATCTTCAATCACTGCCTTTCCCACCCGCAGGGATTTCAAAGTCACCAGGGGGGAGAAGATGAATCCACTGGCGGTCGCTATCGGGGTAAAGAGGGTGTTTTCATCAATGCCAATTCCAAGGTCAATGGCTGTTTGCCGGTTGATCAAGGTAAAGCTTGCCCCTGTATCCACAATAAATTGCCGCTTAACCCTTTCGTTCAGCGCGACCTCAGCCAACCACACCCCATATTTTCGGGTCAGGTTTACCTCAAATCTTTCTGGCTCAGGAGCCTTTGACGGAGGCGGAGACATTGGCTCAGCTTCGGGGGGAGAGGGAGAGGTTTCTTTTGGGATTTTTCGAGATTCAGCCTCCGTGCGGTACTTTTCTGGAATCTTGGATAAATCATCGGTGAAGTGGACGGTACCTTTTTCGTCCACCCATTTATACATCTGCCCGAAAGCAACCGAAAAGATCCCAATGAGAATCGCAAGGGCAAGGATGACATGCCTCATTTTCACCATAAGTGATAATATCATCGATGGTTTCATACCCTTCGTCCTCCGTTTCGAAATAAGAAAGCCGAGTTACCCATTCACTTCGGCAACCCGGCTGTCTGTAAGATTTCTCGATTATTTCGCTAAGGCGGTTCTGGCAGCACCCCGGTTACATCCCTAGCCAGCTTGGACAATAGCCATTATCAGATTCCAAGAGGAACGCTAAGACCCGTGGCTTTCCGCCCCACCCTCACGGATGGTTTGGCTTTGTCGGGGAACACAGCTTAATTATCAAATTTGAAGAACCTTGTCAAATAAAATCCACATATGTTTTAATGAATAAAACAGAACAAGAGGATCTTTAAGAGTCGAGAAGCGGAGAATTCAAGGACACTTCCATGAGGGTCCGCCATGTCTGCATCAGGCCAAGATTTAAAGCGCAAATGCGTAGAATCAGTGAAGGGAAGTAACTTGTCTGCAAGAGAATGAGAGCGTGAGTCCGTTCCCCATTGGGCAATGAACTCCGAGCCCTTGTGGCGGGTTGAGCTAATGCAGCGGCTCGATAATGCAACAATGTAACGACGTCCCTTTAGCCTTGATTGAGATCCGAATCCAGGGGGTAAAAAATGAAGTTAAAGAACAAGGTCGCTTTGATCACTGGTGCCGGTGCGAGCATAGGAAAAGCCATTGCCCTCGGTTTTGCCAAGGAAGGAGCACATGTCGCGGTGAACGATATACATCCAGATAATGCCTCTTCTGTTGCAGCCGAGATTAAGACTTTCGGCCAAGAAAGCGAGGTCTATATTGCCGATGTGAGCGAATACGAGTCAGTTGTCAAGATGACTGGCCTGATTGTTGATAAATTTGGCAGGATAGACATCTTGGTCAACAATGCTGGGGTACTTTCTTCTGCACCTTTCTTGGAACTGAGCGTTTCGGAGTTCAAGCGAATCATGGATATCAACGTCAGTGGAGTCTTCTACGTATCCCAGGCCGTGGCTCGGGCTATGGTCACCAGAGGTAAAGGAGGGGCTATTCTCAACATATCCTCTCTGAACGCGTGGCAGCCATTTTTTGACACCGCCCATTACAATGCCAGTAAGGCCTCGGTTTCAATGCTCACCCAGTCTATGGCCTTGGAGTTGGCTGTCCATGGGATCCGCGTAAACGAAATCTGTCCGGCTTCGACCGAAACCGAAATGAACCGCGAGGCACTTCAGGATCCGGAAAATAGAAGAGCCCGCCAGCAGGCTGTTCCGCTGGGTCGCATCGGAAAACCGCAAGATTTGGTCGGGGGAGTAATCTTCCTTTGTTCAGATGACGCCTCATGGATAACGGGAGCCTCACTGGCAGTTAACGGAGGGCTCGGTCTTGTCCCTCCGTTTGGGCCCCAAGAATATGGCACCGGATAATGTTCTGTGTCGCGGTAGAGCAGCAGGTTTGATAATTCATGGAAAAATTGACCTTCTGGTTGAAAGGGCTCCGGACAACCATTTGACAATTACACACTTTGATTTCCGGGCCGATAACCTCTTTTTTATAACAACAACAAAGAAAACTCGATTATAATATTCGACTGGGGTTCTACAAATAAAAACAGGGGTGTTGGCGATCTGGCATATCTACTTGGGGGGAGTGTTACAATTGAATTAAGAAGAAAAATCGAAAAGGATATTATTAAGCTTTATCACGAACGTTTATTGGATAATGGTATAACCGGTTATAACTTTGAGGACTGCTGGTACGATTATCTGCAGGGAACTCTAATATTTGCATATATTCCTGTTCTTGCTTTTGCAAGCCTTGATACAAGCGATGAGAGGGGTCAGACACTTGCAAAACTACTGACAAATCGGCACTTTGCAACAATTGTAGATAACGATGCCACGAGCGTATTTACCTGAT
>JAEOSV010000179.1 GCA_016840185.1 Candidatus Hermodarchaeota archaeon
ATAGGTCTATATGAACGCCGTATTCGAGTTCCGCTTCGGGGTTCCCACGAAAGCCTCCTCGTAGCCGAATGGGATTATCAGCTGATGGGATGCCGAGTTTTTTGGCGCGATTCACTAAATATTGGAGATCGAAGTTGTCGCCATTAAACGTTAGAAGGATTGGTGTGCGCCAGAGAATGCGAAAGACGGCTTCAACAAGGAGGCGTTCATCATCAAAGAGTTCTACGGAAACTGTTTCGGGGAGATTCTTTTGAGTCATTTCTTGTGAATCGCGTTGTAGAAGAAAGATTTTACCTACACCGGCATCATCTCCAATTGCTACTGAAATGATTGGTTGTGGGGCTTGCTCGGGGTCTGGAATACGATCAATGAATTCCGACTCAACTTCTATGTCAATTGCCAGGCGGGGGATGTTTGTAGCAGGAGTTAGGAACAGTGGGAGATATTCTTCAATGAGTTTTGAAAGTTCCTTATCATCTTTGAATAATTCTCGAATTCTCTCCGCGTCCTCAGCTGAGAAATCTTGGGAAACTGGGACCAGCTGAGATTCTTGAACCTGGTAGAGGAGTCCAGGGACTAGCGTTCGATCCATGGTATAGCATTGTGTGTAGCGAATATCTGCTTCCCAAGCGTGATCACGACCTAACTTCTCTCGAATGGAATCGGGGCGACCACCAATCGCTAAAGGGTCACGGGCAACAATAATTGTATAATTTTCTTCCTTGTCACGAAGCAAATTATATTTCGAACCATCCTCGAATTTGAGAAACCCCGAATGACCTATTACATCATTCTGTTGCGAAAGTTCATCACGGGATAAATCCGTTAGACAATAGGGACGGTGTCCAGTATTATCCAACCACTCATAGATTGCGCCCTGGTTGACATCATAGATTTTGAGTTTGGCAACTCCTGCATCACCTTTGTAATCGATATTGACTAGCACCCCAGGAGGTCCAGACTTCGGTGTGACAGGAAAATCTTGTGGGCGAATTGGTTGCCCTTTACTTTGGGCCAGAATGTGTGTTAACAGCGAAAACTGCTTAGGCTTCTTGGGTGACGATTGAGCTTTCGATTTGGACTTGGGTTCAGCCGAGTCCATCCATGATGACAAATTTGAAGGCACGCAGTATCGCTTCCGAACCGAATAGGTACCATCCCACTTTTTAGCCTTTAGCCCATTGATAGAATATTCAGTTCTGCGGAGATTTTGCCATGCCATCCGTTTCCTTTCCGTTAAAAGAAATCATTGTTGCCCGTTTTAATCCTGGTGAAGACCTCTTCCAATGCATCAAACAGGTTGTGATACATCACAAGGCCAAGGCAGGAATGTTCACCGTTATCGGAGCCGTTGATCGAGCCACATACGGTTTTTATCACCCGAAGAAAAAAGCGTATACAAATCTCAGCTGGGAACCCTCACCAGAATCCTCGCCAGCCCTCGAAATCGTTAATTGTACCGGAAATGTCGCGCTTTTAGACGAAGATGTAGTAATTCATGCCCACATCACCTTTACTGGTGAGAAAGGTGAAATCATGGGTGGACATTTGCTCGAAGGCTGCCGGGTGAATCCAACAGCCGAGTTGACACTTCTAAAAGCCGACGGAGTATTGAAGCGGAAACGTAATGACGAGTACAACTTAGCCTTTCTTTCGATTAAATAACGGTTCTGAGGGTCTAGGACGGCGTCACGAAAGACCTTAAATCATCATAAGAGTATCTAATCTGAGCGAGGTGTGATGGAACCTTGGCTTCGGCACAGCCTCCAGCAGGGTTAACTATATCCATTAAGGAACACGAGCACACGCGGCTAACTGCAGATAATACTATTACTCAGTTTGATCCTCGAGGGCAAGTCCTAGTTAGGAATAACTCTCGGAAGTATTCCGTTTGGGATGCAGAACTGGAATTAAACCGCCAAAATCGAACCTCCTTGGGAACAGATACACTTGACATTGGTCGAATAGACCCGATGACCGAATGGGAGAAGGAATTCATTGTTAAAGAAATTGAATCACCTATGCTTCTCCTTTCTGAAACTCTTGATACTTTCCACGAACGTGTAGGCGTGAATAACGCACTGGTTTTCGAGTATAAGATGCCAGTGGAAATTAGCCTGAACCTAAGAAACCATTCAGGAGCAACAATCCATGATATTGTTGTGACCAAGGAAATGCCGCCAATTTTCGAAAATATTGATATTCAAAAAGCACAGGTCGGTAAAGCGGATTACGATCCAAAAGCGGGCCAGATTGTGTGGACAATTAAGGAACTGCCCTCAGAGCAAGTTGCCGTCCAACGAATCCGTGCAACCATAACAGCAGAAGATACCGAACCGAAATCAGGAGGCAAAGTCAAAGCAACCTATCGCATATCCGATGTTGTCCGCAGCACTCTTGTCCCCACTCTCCATGCCTCAACAGAAACAGAAGTGAGTGTTGAAAAAGAAGAAAACCCGATGCGAGCAGGCTCCTGGCGATGTAAGACCTCACTACGAAATGCCAGCGAATTCCCCCTTCGTATCGGACGTGTCCAAGTAGTTTTAATTGCACCCGAAAATGAGTTATTGTATGAGGGAACACCCGATCTTCGCCTGGAACCAGGAGAAGTATGGGGTCATGAACTAGAGGTGAGTGCCGAACAACCCGAATTTGACGTTATCGCACTTTCCACCGTCGAAGCACCAATAATTCAAGAAATTGTAGGCACTATTGAGAAGGCTGAAAACATATTTCCAGTGCTTCGAATCGAGGGTAACAAAAAAGTTGAACCCCTCGAACTACTTGCTTGGGAACCAGCACCCGTTGCAGTAACACTACAGGCAAAGAATACAGGTTCCACTGACTGTGATGACTTAACTTTCATTGAACCCCTTCCTCCAGGATTTGAACCTCCAGAAAATACGCAGATTCGTGTCCGTGTTGGTGATAAACCGATTACTCGAAGCCTCAAGGTCGATATTCGCCCAAAGGATCGGGACCCAAAGATACCTCACACTATGAACATCCACCTTCATGATCTGATTGAAGGCCATGCTCCAATAAAACCAGGTGACACAGTTACTGCTAATTACATTACCATTGCTAGGGCGCCGAAACCAAATCACGAACACCCACTCCCCGTCACAATCGAAGCAAACACCTTTCCACCGGGGCCAAAGGCTACAGCTGAGGTCCCTGAGTCCATGGCGCCCGTAATTAGGGTCCGAGCTGTTGTGCGGAAACTTCGTAAGACACGAACAGTTGCACCCACCTCCGAAGTGGGTGAATTACTCGTAACCGTGACATTTGTAAATGAGGGCGAATCAAGTCTCCAAGACCCTGAATTACAGGATTTAATTCCACCCAATTTCCAATATGTTGGTGTGTCCTCAGGAACGCCAGAACCCACTTTGCGTGAAACGATGAATGGCACTGTAGTAATTTGGGCATTACCTACAATGATGAGCCGAGAAAGCTTTGTGGGTAAATACAAGTACAAACCCAAAGAATAGACCTGTTTTAGTAATACCACGTGTCGAGTGTTGGTTCAACCAAGGCACGTTGCGCATCATCGTTTGAGGCAGGACACACTTTGCTGAGGGGACAAATCCCTCGACACGGTTCATTCAATAAGTGGTCAACTACGAAACAAGAAGTTGTACAACCG
>JAEOSV010000180.1 GCA_016840185.1 Candidatus Hermodarchaeota archaeon
GAAAATGGCTGTTAGGTGTTGTCTAGCAGACATAGAGCGGTTCGCCGGCACTCCTGTGTCTTTCAAGATTTATAAGACTTTGAACTCCAATACCAAGTTCACGTGATAGACATGTCAAAGCTTGAGGAAAGTGCCTTCAAAAGTAAAATTGCATTCAGTCTCGCTAAAGAATTCCAGTGGATGTGGGAGATGACTCGGAATGCGATTGAACAAATACCTGAGAAGGAGTGGGCGCATGGGGTTGATAGTGATAAGGAATGGTTCTATTCTCTAAGGATTTACCACATAATTGAAACCGCTGAGTTCTATTTTCGGGATATGCCTGAGGGTATGTTATGGGGAGCACGACTCGGGCAGGTCAAATGGTGGGAAACAATCTCCGCAAAGCAAGCAGCAGAAAAAGTGGTCAAAGGTGACACCCTCATTTACCTGAACGAGATGGCCCAGTATATCGAAGAACATCTCAAACGAGTTTCTGATCAGGATTTGCTAGCGAAGGATGGATTCCAGGGGTTTTCCACCATTCTTGAAAAATACATCTATCTCATTCGACACACCACCTATCATCTAGGTGAGCTCACAATGGACCTCCGAGTTCGTGGACTTAATCGCATTAAATGGTCCTGAAAACAAGTCGAATGAAATGAATGCTCTTTACTTGTTATTCATTGAGTCGGTCTGGTGCTTTGTCCAAGAGAAAGACCACAAAAACTCCGAGTATGATAATACCAGTTCCCATGCCAATCAGGCCTAATGGGAGGGCCTGATAGAGGATTGCATATGATAGCGGTTGTCCAAAAATCATCACATACGCTAGTTTGAATGTGGACAAAGTAGGATCAGTGATGAAAAACAAGGATCCGATGACAAGCAGGAGTGATCCAACAACGAAGATTAATGCGTTTCTGAAAATTTCTACTCTTCTCATGGGAAAAACCTCCGAAGGTGAAGTCATCTATTAGGTTGTCAGCTATATATCTAATTGGACCTTGTTAGATGCATTGATTCAACTAAGGTTGTGAAACAATGGATGAATACTATGAGGCGAATAAGCGACGATGGAATGAGTTAGTTGCAATTCATGCAAGCTCCAAAGAGTATGACGTGAAAGGGTTTCTCGATGGCAAAACGAGTCTACATCCTGTTGAGATAAATGCACTTGGAAATGTCAAAGGTAAGCATCTCTTGCATTTGCAATGCCATTTTGGTCTCGATACCATCAGTTGGGCTCGACTCGGGGCAAAAGCCACGGGAGTTGATTTTAGTGAGACTGCTATTGAATTAGCAAGGGAATTGACCAACAAGGTCGGAGTTGATGCCCAATTTGTGTGCAGTAATATCTATGATCTCTCCAAGGTTCACCACGAGGAATATGACATTGTTTTTACGAGTTTTGGGGTTCTTTGTTGGTTAGGTGATATCAAGGCATGGGCTCGTGTCATCGACCACTTTCTCAAACCGGGTGGAACATTCCTCCTCGTGGAGGGGCATCCGTTTTTCTGGGTCTTTGATAATGATCATCCCACCGAGTTGAAAATCAAGTATAAGTATTGGCACTCAGATGAGCCTCTCTCTTATGATGAGGAAGGATCCTACATTGACCAGGAAGTGAAGTTGACAAACACCAGGGGGTATGAATGGGCCCACACCGTCAGTGATGTACTCAATGCACTGATTCAAGCTGGACTCATTATCTCTAAAGTCGATGAATTCTCTCATTTGCCTTGGAAACCCTGTCCGTTGGCCGAGAAAAAACAAGACGGAGAATGGCATCTCAAAGGCGATTTCTTACCATTGAGTTGGAGTGTTAAAGCACTCAAGCCCCAAGTCTAGTTTATATCAGTGGACAAGTCTTACCTCGCCTTCCGATATGCATACGATTTTAAATTTGGATTCATGAGTGAGTGTAGTGATGTCTATGTCTAAGCTCCCACTTCCCAGAACGACAATGAACCACCTTATGTTTGTTTTTCTAATTGGGTTGTTACTCTCAACAAGTCTGGGAATTGCTTCAACAAGGACAGAAGCCTCAGTGGACAGAAACGTGAATCAACATGTAGGGGATTCCTGTACGATCTTCACCGTGAAATTAGGGAGTAAAGTGTTCTTTGGGAATAATGAAGATTATCGTCTCTGGGGAATCTATGCTTGGTTTGTCCCCTCTCAGACCATCCGAGCTCCGTCAGGAGATCAGTCTATCTATGGTGCAGTTTTCTTTGGCTTCGACAACAATGGAGATCCTGCAGATGGGTACCCCCAAGGGGGAATGAACGATCAGGGCTTGTGTATGGATGGGAATGGTTTGGGATCTTACTCGATAAATCCTCACTTTGAAAGAGAAGCGCCCTATTGTTCCCTTATGGCTCAAGTGTTATGGGAATGTGCCACAGTTGATGAGGTCGTTGCCTGGTTTCTTACTCATACTATCGGCAGCACAATGAATTATCAGCTGCACTATGCCGATGCAACCGGTGATGCCGTTGTTGTTAGTGCAGGGTCAGATAATGAGATTGCTTTCACGCGAATCAGTGCTAGTTCCTGCTTGGTTTCAACGAATATTAACGTCGCAGATCCTTCTCGTGATGTGTATGACTGCTGGCGCTACAGCACATCAATGTCTATGTTAACCGCGATATCTTCCGAATCCGCCTTAACCGCTGACGTGTGCCGTGATGTCCTTGATGCAGTTCATCAAGATGGAACCTATGCAACCAAATATAGTAATGTGTTCGACTGTGTAAACCGTGACATCTACCTTTGGTATGACCGAATGTTTTCTAACCTAGCCATGCTGAACTTAGACACTGAATTGGCTGCAGTTCAACCTGGCCTCACAGGATACTATGAACACGACCCCTTATTTGGGGCCTTCAAAACTGATGGCGATATCTATTATCGAAAACTAGCAATAACTGATCTTTTCAGTCCTTCAATGCTACCTCTACCCATCATGCTCGTTATCTTGGGAATCGCTGTGGTCGTTGGAATCATCGTGGTTAGTGCCGTAATTTTCTTCAGGAGAAGACAAAAACACCACTAATACTCGATAATCTTCGGCAGTTCCCCTGCCACTTTCACAGCATTCGCTGCTTCTTTAGGAAGGGGAGCTATTCCATCGAATCCCGTTTTTTCCACAAATTCGATGAGCATTAATCGCATGGCTTCTGAATCCCATCGTGCCATCTTATCAAGGGTATCAATCCCTGCGTCATAGTATAATCGGGCACGAATCGCTTTGACTCCAGGTAATCGAGCTAGGTCAGATAGTTTCACAAACTCTGAAATCGATTCTTCGGGGACCCCTGTTTTCTCTGCAAGGTTTGCTCGTTGGGTTGGTGTGGCTCCGTGTTGTCGCATTTGTTCCACATCCCGGATGCCAACAGCTTCCAGCTTACCCACATAGTCTTCATTTACTCCTCGAAAATCACGAATACGAAACGATTTCCGTGTTTTGGAAGTCCGGGCTTCTCGTAACTCAGAAACCCGAATTGCCATCGTTCGGTTACCAGCAAAGCGATAGTAGTAGCGAATCCCCCACAGGTGTCTCTTAGACGACGCCTCTTCGTCTTGTTCATACCATTGAACATAGACCTCTAAATCTTCGGTCGTGGCTTCGTTGAGTGTCTTTCCGTCCACGTATTTGTTTAGATATGCCTCGAAGTGACGAACTAGGTGTATGACAGTATCAACAACGTGGGTTTTTCGTCCACCACGTTTCAAGAATCTCCGAAACGCTTCTTCATTCAAGTCCTACCCACCTTCCATTCCTATTTAGATAAATTATGGGTTTTTATTTGTTAACCTGAAATTGTGGAAACTTGGTTGCTTCAAATAAATCAACGCGTAGATACGGTTCTCACCCGCTATCAGCTGAAAACTGGGGCTCCTAGTCAGAGAACTCATTGCTACTAGATTTATTAGATATATACAATATAGGATTGTTTCTCCTTCGGAAACAAGGAAGGGAAGCGAAAATGAGAAGATATCCAATTTTTTTGATAATGCTTGGCGTAGTACTTTTCACATCCCAAGTGATGATCTTTCCCATCTTCCCAGTGACACAAACTCTCGCAAATCTGGAGCCAAGAATGTCTGGAACTCCAGCAGTGTACTCGGTCCCTCTTCCAGCTGCCCAAGATCCCGTCTGGTTCACAACCTATGGTTTTCAATACCGTGATAACGCATATTGTGTTATTGAAGCAAGTGGTGGCGGGTTTGTCCTAAGTGGATACGTCGATTATGGATTGGGAGGTCAACAAGATTTCTTCATCCTTCGTGTAGATACCAATGGCAATCAGATATGGAACAGCACTTTCAATACGCCTCAAGGTTCAACCGCTTATCGTGTCATCGAATTGAGTACCGGTGGTTATGTTGCCGCTGGAAATGTCAGGAATGGTCCTGGGATTCTTGATTATGATACCTGGGTAATTCATGTTGACGCTTCAGGGAATCACGTCTGGAACCAAACCTTTGGGCGTCCTTCGGGACGGGAAAGCTGTTTTGATCTCATTGAGGTAAGTACTGGCGGTGTCTTACTTGCCAGTTATACAGACATGTATGCCACACCAGGTCAACTGGATATGTGGCTTATTCGCCTTGACGCCGCTGGAAACCACTTATGGAATCAAACCTATGGTGGAGCCGGAGATGATTACGGGCACTCTGTTGTCGAAACCAGTGGTGGTGACTTTGTGTTCCTTGGAATTACAGATAGCTTTGGTGCAGGTCGAAAAGATGCCTGGTTAGTAAAGACCGATAGTGTGGGCAATCATCTCTGGAATATGACCTACGGTGGACCTCTCAACGACACAGCCTTTCTTTTAACAGAAGTTAGTGGTGGCGGGTTTGCCTTTTGTGGGAACACCTTCAGTTATGGGGCTGGTCTCGAAGATGGTTGGTTGGTACGCGTAGACGCCGCTGGAAACCACCTATGGAATCAATCCTATGGTGGCCCTGAATATGAAACACTCAATGACCTAGTTGAACTTTCGGGTGGTGGCTATGCTCTCGTTGGGCATACTCGAACTTATGGCGCAGGGAACTGGGATATATGGGTGGTGCGGACGGACGCCACGGGTAATCTCTTATGGCACCATCCCTATGGGGGCATCAATTATGATTTGGGATATTCGATTATCGAATTAACAACTGGCGGGTTTATGTTCTGTGGAGCAACACAGGCCTACGGCGCAGGTCACTATGATATCTGGCTCGTCCACATCCCAGATCCGGACATTTGGTGGGTCACCGAACCCAGTAACCAAATCCGCGAGTTTGGATCTACATTTAGCTATGACACCGACGCCTCCGCGTTAACCAGTATCGACGACTACTGGCTCAATGACACGACAACCTTTGCCATCGACGTGACTGGATTAGTCACTAATACCACACCGGCTGCGGTGGACATCTATAAGTTACAATTGTGGGCCAATGATACGTTGGACAATCGCATCAACGCCAATATCTCCATCACTATTGAAGCAGCAGCTCCACCTGCCTGGGTGCAAACGCCTACCGACCAAGGCCTTGAGTTGGGGCAGGACCTAAGTTACGATTTAAGTGCCACGGATCGTTCGGGGCTCGACACCTGGTGGATTAACGACACGACAAATTTCGCCATTGACACATCGGGTCTAATCACGAATGCCATCTCACTCGGAGTCGGAGGATATGGAATCTTAGTGTCTGTCAACGATACACTTGGACATATTCAAAGTGCCAGTTTCACCGTAGCCGTGACAGATACCACCGATCCTGTGTTTACTACTACTCAGACAAGTTGGGACTTTCCTTTTGGAACCAATGTCACGGGTGTCACCATAGTAGCGACGGACCTTGACGGGATTGATCATTGGACTATCTCTGATA
>JAEOSV010000181.1 GCA_016840185.1 Candidatus Hermodarchaeota archaeon
CCCTGACGAGTAGTTATCATTTCGATGAGCTCGATGATGCTTGCACCGTTTCCAAAATCAAGATTCAGGGAACCAACGAGTTCCTTAGGAATTTTACCTGCTTCATTCGCTGCAAAGCTGAAGGCTATCACGTTACCACAGGAGATGGTGTCTAGCCCATAGAGGTCACAGAGATGGTTTGCCTGACAGATTATGGGGAGGTCGTCAACCTGACAGAGGGGGCCAAAGGCGGCAACGGTTTCGTATTCTGGGCCTGGAACATCTATCAGTTTTATCTGATGCGATTCAAGGGTGATGATGGGGCCACACCCAATGGGACAAGTGTGACAGCGGAATTGGCCCGATCTGAACTCTTTCAGAGCAGCAGCATTAATCTTTGATATATCCATGAAGGGTTCTGTAAAATAGCGGACCGGCATGTCATTGAACAAGTTCATTAACATGTCTGCACCGTAAAGGGTCCCGTTTGCACCCAAGAAGGGTGCAAGTCCTTCGAGTAGTTGAAAGGCAATTTTCACGTGTTCGCGAAATTCACTAGGATTAGCTAGTGAAGGTTTTTGAGAGCCTCGAACGGCAATGGCTTTCAGTTGTTTTGATCCAAAGACCGCACCTGCTCCAGCTCGAGCACTGGCTCGCCCTCCATCATTCATAATTGCCGCAAACCGAATCCGGTTTTCTCCACCCGGACCTATTGATAATACTCGCATCTTTGAGTCATTTGCATCAGTTCTGATGATATTCTCGGTGACACTGGTGTCTTTCCCCCAAAGATGGTCTGCGGGTTCAAGTGTGGCTTCTTTGTCAGTGATATTGAGAAACACTGGTGATTTTGCTGCACCAGTGATCAGAATGCCGTCGAGACCTGCAAATCGAAGTTCTGCACCAAAATAACCTCCACTTGTTGATTCTCCCCAGATTCCAGTTAACGCAGATTTTGTACAAATTGCGTGACGTCCAGTGCAGGGTGCTCCTGTGGCTGTGAGAGGTCCTGTAAAGATGGCAACCTCATTCGAAGGATGAAAGGGATCTAAATCTTCGACATTAAGCCGTTCATAGAGCAACCTCGCAGAATATCCTGCCCCGCCAATGTAAGCACGTGCATAATCCCAATTGAGTGGTTTACGTTGGGTGGTTCCTTTGGTTAAGTCAACAAAAAGAAATTCACCCATATATCCGGGTAGGGTGGACATCAGGTTCACCGCTTCTTCATGCGCTTCATTAGATCGAACATTTGTGCTTGAGTTTCAATGGCATCAGGAGGGAGGGTAGTCAGTTTTTTCTTATCGCCTGCTGCAGCCGAAGCTAGTAAGTAAATGTGGGCAACACGTTCAAGCAATAGAGCGTTATGAAGTGCTTCATCTAAAGTAGGTCCACAACAAAGAGCTCCATGGTTGGCTAAGAACACAGCATTTAGGGGACCTAACGCTTCAACAACATTTGTGGCTAATTCTTCACTTCCCGGCATACCATACTTGGCAACTTCAACCTGTCCTCCGAGGCGGATTACAAACTCGTCAACGATGGGAGGTAAGGGTTCTTGAAGTACAGCCATGGCTGATGCATAGATGCAATGTGTGTGAACAATTGCATGTACGTCGGGTCTAGCCTTGTAGATAGCTAGATGGAGTGGATGTTCGATGGAAGGATTTCGGTCTCCTTCAACGATATCACCATCCATGTTGATAATCATGACATCATCGACACCCATGCAAGAATAATCGACGCTACTGGGTGTTATCGCGATATGATCAGTGCCTTCGATTCGATAGCTCGCATTCCCAGAACTACCGATGACTAATTCTGCTGATTGCATATTTTGGCAAGTGTGGAGAATCGCGTTTTTTGCATCCTTTATTGGGTTTGGTGGCATTTCAATCCGCCTTCCAGAGAGTTTGAAATTATAAATTAGAAGATTGCTTGTACAATGTTTTCCATCGGGAGAAATAGCTTTCGTACTTGCTGTGGATATCCTCACGTGGTGAAAGTTCGGGCTGCATAACCACCATCTGTTGCATAGCTTCTGTTAGCGAATCAAATACTCCAACCGCGGTCGCGGCGCACATGGCAGCACCTAAACTCGAAGCTTCAGGTATTTGCCCAGATTTCACATTCAAACCAGTCACATCAGCGAGCATTTGACGCCAAAAGACACCGCGGGTCATACCTCCTGCAACAGTACAGGATTCAAACTGACATTTCGCAAGATCTTGAATGAGTTCAAGATTGGCTCGAACGGCATAGCTGATGTTTTCATAGACTGCGCGGGAGAGTTCCTTAATTGAAATCGGGGTCACAGTGGGCAAGGTGGGGGATGGAAAGAGAAAGAGCGAAGGTCGGATTGTAGTCATGTCACTGGCATTCATTATTTGGGAACCGAGTAGCGCAATCATATCTAGGGACCCTACGGGTGCTTTCGCTGCTAGCTCTTCAACCCGTGTGAATGCCTTGTCATCAAGTCCTTCGATATTGTTGTAAAGTGGAATTACCATATTCTTGACAAACCAGCTGAGCACTGATCCCGTTGGTCCTGAATTTGCTTCAAGTACCCATTTCTTTGGGAATAGGAACCGTCCTGTCCACAACTGGTTATGTGGATCAATTATCGGATGAGAGGTTATTAGCTGAACCGGTGCCGTATTGCCGGCGACAACTCCCAAGTCTCCATCATGAATAGATCCCGATCCAAGGAGCGCACATTGGGTGTCTGCACCTCCAATACTAACCACAGAAGAAGTGGATAATCCTGTGGTCTTACTTGCCTTTGCGGTAACATTTCCAATAGGAGTTCCTGGCTCTGAAATCGGAGGTAATAGATCAACCGACAATTCAGCTAGTTCTAATATTTCTGGGGACCACTGTGAGGACTGGATGTCCATGAACTGAGTGTTGGAAGCTTGAGTAGGATCGGTCGTGGCTTGATTAGTGAGTTGGTATACAATCCAGTCACTAATCGATAAGACATGTGAGATCTTAGCAAATTGGTCAGGCTTTTCCCGTTTAAACCAGAGTAGTCGACAGAGCGAATAGAGGAGTGGAGGCCAGCATCCGGTGGGGGGACAAGCGTCCTCTAGCCCTTTCATAACGGAATCTTGAGTAAATACTCCCCGACCATCAAGGTTAGGTCCGGAATATATCACCCCACCTTTGCTATTGAGAAAGACAGCCCCGTGTCTTTGACTTGTTGTTGCGACACTAATAATGTCACTTGGTTTGGATTTAGCAATTTTAAGTGCCTTTGGAATCATTTGGCAGATTGTTTTCCATGCCCATTGGGCATCGAACTCTTTTCCGATTCCGTACAGGCCCTCAGAATCTAGGTATTGAATGGGTGTGAATTGACGTGCAAGTACTGATCCTTCTTGGGAAAAAATCATGCATTTAATGCCCGATGTGCCGAAATCTAAGGTTAGAAATTGTTGTGCAGGCATGCCAAACTCCATCACGATGGTTTGAGAACATCTGGGTTGGCTAAGTATTTGGGCGTTTCTCCCTTTAAGAACCGGTCGATATCTGAGGCTAGAATCATGGATTGCCGATAAATTACATCAAGGGTGTTTCCTCCAATATGTGGTGTGACAGTGACATTATCAAATTGGAGGAAACGATTATCTGAACCCACGGGTTCACGGGAATGGACATCGAGACCCGCCCCAGCAATTCTTCCGGTTTGAATTGCTTTAAACAGGGCATCTTCGTCAAGGATAGCAGAACGCGCCGTGTTAATTAGATGTGCAGATGGCTTCATCCAAGCTAGTTGCTCTTCTCCAATCATTCGGAAGGTTTCAGGAGTTGCACGGGTATGGAGCGTTACGAAATCGGATTCCCGGAGGAGCTGTTCCAATTCTACTTTTTCTGCATTAACCTTCTTACCTGTGTTTACGTCAATGTGGGGATCAGAGAAAAGGACACGGGTACCAAAGCCCTTTAGACGTTTTGCGACACAAATTCCGATTTGCCCTAAACCGACAATTCCAATGGTTCTTCGTCCAAGTTCTTGACCTTTCAAGGAGTCATGGAGTTTGGTAAAGTCCTCAGCACTGTCAATTTCTATTTTGCCTGATTTAAGACGCCGATCGGTAGTGATGAGTTTACGGGCTTGAGCTAGAATAAGAAGAATAGTCAAATCAGCAACCGAATCTGCATTTCGTCC
>JAEOSV010000182.1 GCA_016840185.1 Candidatus Hermodarchaeota archaeon
CTAGTTCTTAGCTTTCTGATCGCTTCTATTGTGACTGCAAAGCCGATCCATAGAAACATGACTGGCCAAAATGGGAATTCAAATACCCACCAACCGCTCTCTTTTCCAAGCCAAATGAAGCTACTGATCACGACAATGACTCCAATTACGCCCCAAAAGGCTGCGTCGTTCCTTTCCTTTGTCATGTGTTGTTCACCTACTCAACGATGTTAGGGTTTGGCTCGTATTTAAACTTAGCGTAAAGCAAGTCCTGGATCACGTTTTTATGCATTTGGTATTAAGTTTGACGGCTTTGATGGCTAAAGGTTAAATATGATGACAGGGTTATGAAGTGGGTGGATGGAAAATGGCCAGCAAACTCGATCAACTCGACCTCCGGATCGTTCACCAACTGCAGGTTGAGGGGAGGGCCTTATTGACCGAACTGGCAGAGAAGGTGGGCTCATCTAGGCAGACTGTCGCCAACAGGCTGAAACGTCTATTGGACGAAGAACTAGTCATAGTTAGGGGAGGGTTGAATCTCCAGAAGTTTGGTTTCAAGATGGCTAGTGTCGGTCTAGAAGTGAGAACCGATAAAGCTAGAAGGGAAGTCGAGCAGTTCCTAAAGAAATGTCCAAGGGTTTTGAGTATCTACAGAACTCCTGAGAAGGCAAACATCCACGTGAGCGTGTGGGGAGAAGATGACCAAACGATCAATTCAACAATAGAATCTTTCCGCGACAACACAAGCGTCGACATCGTCTACACGCGCTACCTGGGGACTCCTATTCATGGTAACATAGCTATTGATGTCGAACCCAGTAAGAATAGTGAAACTCCTTGCGGCATGAATTGTACTGATTGCCAGAGATACAGTAACGCTTGGTGTGCGGGATGTCCGGCGTCATCAGATTACAGGAATCCTCTCTTGGAGTAGCTTTAGCAGCTACCTTGAATCCGTAAGATAGCATGAGGAGATGAGTACGCTTTGAGAACAAATGGCAAGATCATGGTTCTTTCGTTGGTTTTTGGAATTGTACTGACGACGGTTTCACTAGTTCGTTATGAACACGAATCCGTACCAGATCTTGCTGTGACTGGATATGGATTCCCATTTGTTTGGCTCTCTCATCAAACAACATCAATTGCCGGGCCAGTTGATGTGTGGTCCATTCAATGGTTAGGTCTAATATCTGATCTTCTTTTCTGGTGGGTCATTTCCATCGCAATTATCTTTACATGGAATAGATATATCGATCGATATCTCCAGAAATGGTTAGCTAGAGAGGAAAAGTAAGTCAAAAATGATTGACACTTTCTTATTAGTTCATTTCCTGAGAATCTCCATACTTCTGGCTGTAGCCTGGGTATTGCACGCCAAGATTGGGAGATATCCAAGGCCATTGCCATCGAGCGAAAACTCGAAACGTGAGATTTGGGAAGTGGTTTTTCTTTGGGCAGTTCATTTTGCTATTATGTCCATTTTTGCATATCTGGTAATTTCTGTTGGCATATTTGGGTATCCCTCAGACCCATACTCATCGGAATCGTTCATAGTCTGGGCAGTAGTAAACACGGTACCCGGACTTGCTATTCCATTGCTTTTTGTCCTTCTTGTTAACAATTGGAATGCAAGAGATGACCTAGGCCTTACTACAAAAATTCAGCAGAAACAAGTATGGATTTATGTCATTTTAGTTCAAGTCATCCTGATTGTGGGCTCATTGATATTTGTGAGACCCGAACCTGCACCTGTGTTCTTCCTAATTATGTCGCTATACACACCTGCGTTTCTTGAAGAGTTTCTTTATCGCGGCGTCCTGCAATCGAAATTAGAAAGAGCTATAGGTCAGAATAAGGGTTGGTTCTATGGAGGAATAGTGTTCGGATTAGCTCACATTCCGAGTAATTTCTTTGCACCTCTCCTGCTCGCGGGGGATCCAAATATCGTCGCTGGATTGCTCCTGCTTGGCGGACAAATCGTCAATGGATGGTGGCTTGGCATAACATACACTAAGACGCGCAGCTTAATGCCATGTATAATCATTCATTATATGGCGGATTACCTGGTTAATATCCTGGCCTGGTTCTTAGTTTAGC
>JAEOSV010000183.1 GCA_016840185.1 Candidatus Hermodarchaeota archaeon
GATACAGACATGTATGAAACTAAATCCGTTAATATCACCATTTTCATCCGAAAACATAATACCGTCCTTGATATTCAACCGATTCCCTTCATTCCATTAGGAAATGATGCAACATTTATAATGAGTGTTAATGACAGCGACACCACTCAATTCCTCATTGGAAATATCCAGCAAATTCGTATCTTTTTAGACACTTCCTGGGTTGCCACCTACACTTATGGCGGAAATTGGAGTAGTTATGTCTCTACGCTAGGAAATGGCAAATATGAAGTCGATCTAATTTCAAATGCCTGGAGCTTATATGGACATGATCTTCGTGTCCAAGTCGTGACTTCTGATACATACTATGGAACATTCAAAGATACGCAGATCTATATCAGATCATTGGCTACTACTCTCACACGAGATCCATTGAATCTTATTCCGTGGAATGAAGCGTGGAATGTAACATTCTACTATCATGTTGAGGACGCAGAAGCCACACAGGATGGTACGCCTATTACTGGAGCCACTCTGACGGTGAACATTTCCGGATCCTTATACAATGTTTATCCAATGGGTTCTGGAACCTATATTGTTGAATTCCTTCCGGGGGCGTTAGGTAATCCTGGATATTATTGGTTTACAATTGATATCTCATATACTTCCGGGTATCAACCGAAATCATTGCCCTTGACTCTTCAGGTTCGTCCGCTCCAAACTTCACTTACCTATGATCAAATTGTAACGATGCCATCAGGAGACCCAATCAATATCCGAATATATTATGACATCTTTGATCCTGAAAGCCTTGCCAGTGGTAAAATCACAGGTGCTTCAGATAGCATTTATATCGTCAGCTTAGACGGTTTGAACTTTGTTAAAGGCACAAATTACACCATTACTGAATTTGGGTCCTACTATCGCATTCAGATTACAGCTGCACTAGCCATTGGTAGTTATCAAATTGAGGTCTATGCGAACCATACTTCCGGTCGATATAATCCTGACTCAATCATTGACCCCCCTGTACCATTCAATATTCGAACAGTGTACTCAGAAGTCGACAAGCCACCAGTTGACGCAGTTCCCTACGGTGAGGTCTTCGTAATTACAGTCATCTACAGAGTTCGAGACGACCTCAGTTCCCAAGATGGAAATGGCATCATCGATGCCGATGACATTCTTATCACCACGAATGGCAGTTGGACTCTCAATCCAGGTGACTGGTCAATATCACAGGGAGCCGCAGGTTACTATTATATTTCCATTTATTCCAACTTAACCCTTCACCCGGGTAGCTGGTGGATACAGATTGACATTGGTTGGTCAGATCCCGACCCACCTTATGAAGAACAGACTGTTGAAGCATGGTTAGTCTCTAAGTATCGCCCCACACGAATAACTAATACAAATCCCCCTGATACTGGTGTCGGTGACCTGATTGAAGTTTATTTGAATTTCACTGACATCACAACCAGTTGGGGAATTGATAATGCAACAACCGGTGATTACCTACGAATCCAGATTCTTAATCACTCAACAGGTCTGGAGATAGGAGCAACCTACGAGATTCAAACCTATCCAGGTACAGGAGGTTGGAGCGAACCAAACCTCTACTATCGGATATTCATCACTGCAAGCGAATTAGGGGCTGTCAACGTCATCTTCGAATTTGATATCAAAGTCACTTGGTTTGGAAGTAACCAGCCGTTTTATGAAGAAGCAATTAAAACCTTCTCAGTCCGAACAGTGGGAACTGAGACGATTCTTTATGCTGACACTATCTCCACTCAACCTACTGGCGATGACATCATCATCGTGCTTCATTATAACACATCCCTCACTGGCCTGCCAGTTGTAAATAGCTCTACGAAAGTAGGGATAATCATTGAATGCGATGACATTACGGGTTGGGATCATACATACTGGTATGTTACAGGGGCATCACAGCCTGGAATCAACGGTATATATATTGTAATCATTCGTGGGAGCAAGAACCTTGACTTCGGAACTTACACATTTAACATAACCCTTACCTGGCCCACCGAATTCATTCCAGCAAATTCACCCTATTATTCCTCGGCACGAACGTTAGTTACCGGTCGAGTTCGCGAAATCATCACTTCATTGGACTGGACACAATCCTCTGACGTCTATTACTCTCAGAATCTTACTATCCTTGCCCAATATAGAGACCTCGACCATGATGTTGACGTGACAGGAGTCACTTGGACCCTAAGTGTAGTGTTAGACTACACGTATTACCAATTACCAAATGGAACTTGGCTAATTGAAATTGATACATCAGGTCTCAGTGCTGGCGCAGTTTCATTCTACATCACAGCGAGCAAGATTAGTTACATTAGCCAAGAACGCGATATCGATATCCAAATCAAGTTTGCTCCAATCGATTTGACTCCTATAAATTATGTCACATTTGTCATTGAGGAATTTTGGGGAGTACCAGTAACTGTTGAAGTCTATCTCGAGAATATGTTGACTGCTTCTCCGATGACGACCATATGGATTTACTTCAAATGGTATGATAAGGATTATGTGCAAATGACGCCAACTGGAACTCCAGGTCATTATCAAGCCGTTCTTGATACAAGCGAAGCACAAGCAACTGCCACGCAACTTTTCATCTTGTTTAATGAAACCGATTACGAGACTGGATTACTCATTTACACACTGAGTATTAAACAAGTCACCACTCAGTTGACAACAACGAACGCAACCGTTGATTCATTTTATGTCGATGATGTGTTCAATATATTCGTCACTTTTGAAGGTAACAATGGTACTTGGTATTTCATTTCCAATGCAGATATTACAGCAAATAATGGTAGTTATTGGTTACAAGACTTTACTCCGTTAGGATCTGGGGTTTATCGTTGTACTTTTGACACTTCGAATTGGAATATTCGTACGCATACAATAATTGTAGTTACTTTATCACCGAATGCGGTCGAGCAGCGGATGACATTTACAATCAGCATTCAATACAAACCGTGTACTATTACTCCTGAAAATCCAGCAATTTCTGTTGAATACTACCAGAATGTCACACTCAATGTATTCTTATCTGATGATCTCAATAATGATGCACCAATCACTGGTAACACGTTATATTTCATCTGGAACTATATTCCTGTGTATCTGATTGAAAACGGAACTGCAGGTTGGTACTGGGGATGGTTTATCGCAGATGTGTCTCCCAGCCCATTACCAATCGGAGTTGCGATTTTCCATGATGTGTATGGTAAGTATAGTCAAAATTCAACCTCAGTATCATTAGTGATTAGTGAAAGGCAAACAGAATTAGAACTTATTGCTGCGTACACTAATGTTGTTATTGATAGCGAAGAACATAATGTGACTATTCCATTTCAGGAGAATACATGGACGTTACCAATTGGAGATACTCTTGTATTGATTTTCTGGTACCGAGATATCGCCAACCTGACACTAACCGATACAGAGGTCAGAAGCGCTTACTTCGACTTCTATGGTGCTCAATCCTTTAATTACAACCCATCAACACGATACTGGACAGTAACTTTCCTTCTGGATAACATTGAAGACGGCGAATGTGAATTTGCATTTACTAGCAATAACTACGAGGATAAAATCGAAACCCGAACTTTAGTTGTCACCAATATTCCCATGGAACTGACCTCAGAATGGGATATTGATGACACACTTTATGTTTGGTCTACATACTCCTTTGCGCTCAGATTATGGGATACATACCATGATGTCGGAGTTTCTAATGCCACTGTTGATTATCTATTATCAGGCTCTCTTGCCCAAGGATTAGGTGTGAATATTAACCCGGATCCAATTCATCAAGGATACTATAATGTGACCTTTACTGCAACAAATGTTGGTTCAGGTACAATCACCTTTTCAGCGATTAAACCATCGTATCAACAATATGAGCGACAATTTGTCACATCAGTTGAATTCACTTTACTAGCTAACCTCTTGATTACTGGTGGAATAATTGGGGCTGTTGTATTGTTTATTGCCATGATTGGATGGATAATGTGGGCAAGAGTCTATTCGATTCCTTGGGAAGTTCGACGCATGCGTAAACTGGCTAAGACTGTGGAGAAAGATCAAGCCTATGCTCTCTCCAAGAAGGACTTGAAGCGATTCCAAGCAAGAGGTTCAGTTCTTGAAGGTAAAGTCGATGAAGCTATGGCTACCATTGACGTTGTGGCAACTCCTGCTATGATTCCAACAGTCGAGGAAGTCGAAGAAGTTACCGCCACCGAAGAAGACATCATGACTGAATTGGACAAGATACCTGGTCTTGGCCCAGAAGAAAAGGCAGTCTTGGCTGAAGAGATGCGCAAGATTCCTCGGAAAGACCGGATTTGGTTCTTGGATGATCTGCGTCGGCAGATGGGTCAGCGACGGATGGACTTTCTAACCCAGCGAGATGAGACGCCAACACCTGAGGCTCCTCCTGAGCCTGCCCCAACGGAGGTTCCTCCGCCTGACGAAAAAGCTCCTGCTCTTGAGGAAGTGAAGCCAGAAGAACCGCCACCATCGAAAGCGATGACTGA
>JAEOSV010000184.1 GCA_016840185.1 Candidatus Hermodarchaeota archaeon
AGGACCTGTCCCATGGCTTCAGGAGGTATCAGCTGCAGCATTCCCTATCACTTCTTTGTGGTAGCAGATTTGGTGGTCGTCCATTGATCGGGTAATGAGAGGGGTTGGTACTCGTATCCGGTACCTGCATAGAATTTCAAGTAAGCCTCCACCCAATGCAGACGTAGGGTGTGGATGAAGGAGAGGAGTCCTTCCATGAGGAGGACGAAGACGGTACCGAGCATGAGCATGCCGATGAGGGAGAGGAGGAAGGTGAAGCCCTCTGCGCCGAGTTGAGCGAGGATGGCGTTGATTTCAGCTGCGGCGACGCCGCCGATGAAGAGGAAGGTTTTAGCGAAGCCGGCGTGTGCCATGTTGAGTGCGAGGATACGGGAATAACTGATGGTGTTGCTGATGCTTTCGATGAGCTTCTCGATGCCTTCCATGAAGCCTTCCATCATCCCGAATACGACGATGCCACCGACGAACATGACCACGGCAGGTAAGATGAGGAAGAGGACCATGTCGATGATGGGCCAGCTCATGAAGTTGATGCCGTAGTTGAAAATCATGTAAGCGAGGCCCCAGAGGAAGAGGAGCCAGATGATTGGACCGAAAATGGCGTGGCGCCAGTCGCGATGACGGATCTTGTTTACGGCATCAAAACCGATGGCAATGCTGAGGTGGATGAAGCCAATCATGATGCTTAAGACGAAGAGAATCCAGGTGGGACTGGCAATTGTGGCGGGTAGGTGTTCGGGCATTTCAAAGGCGCTGAACCAGATGGGCGTGGTGTGTCCAGTAGCACCCCCAGACAAGAACCATTCATTGTAGGGACTGTGGGGGTCGAGGAACCAATTGATGCCCCCTTCAAAATCGAAGAATTGGAAGAGAGAGACAAGGATGTTCTTCATACCTTGACCAAAGGGCGAGTACTTGAGTTGCTGATAAACGTATTGACCCCCGATTTGGATGCCGGTGATATCGATGCCCAAGAATTCACCATATAGGACGCCGAAAAAGACCGACGCAATGGCGATAACCATAATGAGCCCGGAACCCTGTATGAAGTAGTTGACCATCTCACCGCCGTCAACTTTGCGACGTTTTGCCATAAAGCCAAGAAATGCGAAAAAGAACAGGAGAAGCCCATGACCAATATCCCCGAACATGAGGCCAAAGATGATGGGGAAACCGAGCATCATGAACCAAGTGGGATCCAGTTCCAAATGGCTGGGTAAACCGAAGGCATTGGTTAGTTTTTCTGCGCTGTGAGCCCACCGAGAATTGGTTTGTTTGGTGGGGGGTGCGCCGGGTTCTTCGGGGGCGACTTCGCCTTCAAGGGGACCCGTGTCAGCGGGGTAGTGTCCGTGTTCGGGTTTGTCGACGTGTTTTTGGGCGTCGAGGGCAATAGTGCCGTTTCCGTATTTTTGGATGGTTTCGTTGAACTCCTTTTCCTTGTTGGCAGGGATCCAGCCGTACATGACGTAGGTGCGTTTGGTTTTGCCAAAGAGGGTCTTAGTTTCTTCAAGGTGGTGTTCCCGTTTAACGAGTTCTTCCCACCCGAGGAGATCAAATCGTCGTTCCTCTGCGTAGGCTTCAATTTCTTTTTTTATAGCCTTCTTGGTTTTCTTATCTTCTGCGGCTTCGGCAACTTCAAATTTTTTCGTGAGGTCACCGAAGTTGTCTTCGATGGCTTTGAGTTTCTGTTCCACCGTTTGGAAGTACGCTTCGTCAGGGATGTCAGGAACTTCGAGACGTTCCTTGGCTTTGCCACCGCGGTAAACTTTCATGTCAGTGATGAGTGAAGTGATTCGCGTGAGAAGATTTGAAAGATAATAATAACGCTCAGAAGCCTCAACGGGCTCTAAGGCTTTGAGATGCTTCTTTTGGCTTTCCTTCACGTCTGAAAAGTGGACGAGTTCGGTGCCAGCGATAAGTCGCAGGGCTGCATCCATATCAGTATCAAGTACCACGGCTGTAATGTTACTCATTTTCGCTGGGAGCATCGGAGCCAATTTTTCCACCATCGGTACGGTTGATTCACTTCGGAGTAAACGCTACAGTAACGGTTAGGTAAAAAAGGCTTCCTCTAGTTTGGGCTCTTACTAATACACCGCCCACAACATTTATTTACAAACTCAAAGCCTATTCCGGTTGGTGAATACCATGGGGTATTTAGTTTGTCTTCAGTAGCCCCCCGGTGACACCACACTCCGTCTCTTTTTCAGACACCTATTTTTCAACGCAGTGGACTGAATTTATGAGAAAAACACACCCATTGTTGGGAGGGTTGTTGTGGTGACTCCGAAATCTCGTCATCGAACATCTGTCGAGTTACAAATCTATAACTCATTGAGTCGGACGAAGGAACCGTTTACACCCATTGAACCGGGTAAGGTCCGCATGTATACATGCGGGTTAACAGTAAATTATCTCATGCATATTGGTCATGCCCGAACATACATTGTCTGGGATGTGGTGGAACGATTCTTTGAACATCAAGGATTTGAAGTCCAGCACGTGTCTAATATTACAGATATCAGTGTCGATGATAACATTCTGAAACAGGTCCGAGCGAGTGGTGAAGCATTTCAACAATTAACCACACGCCACACAAAGGACTATTATCACGATCGTCAACTGTTGGGCATTCGTGAACCCTTTACCTATGTTATCGCAACGCAGCACATTCAAGAGATGATTGATCTTGTCCAACGTCTTCTGGACGGTGGTTTTGCCTATGAAGCTGCTGACGGCGTCTATTTTCGAATCAGCACTTTTCCGAAGTATGGACAGCTCGCTGGACTGGATCCAAAGACCCTCCAAGAGGGAGCAAGTGGACGCATGAATAAAGACGAGTATGACAAGGAACATGTCGGGGACTTTGTACTTTGGAAGCGCGCAAAACCCGGTGAACCCTTTTGGCACAGCCCATGGGGTCCCGGAAGACCTGGATGGCATATCGAATGCAGTGCCATGTCCATGAAATATCTCGGGGAAACCATTGACATCTCTGGTGGAGGTGAAGATAACCTCTTTCCCCATCATGAGAACTCCATTGCCCAAAGTGAAGCTGTAACTGGCAAACCCTATGTGCGATACTGGATGCATGTCCGTCACCTGCAGTTGGGTTCCGAAAAAATGTCAAAGTCAACAGGGAACTTTCTCACAGTACGTGATGCCGTCCAAGAGTATGATCCAGCCACCCTACGATTATTCTTGCTAAGCACTCATTACCGGAAACCTATTATCTTCTCACCCGATGAACTCCAGCGAACCCACCAGCGCATTGATCGCCTTCGCCAGATCCTAGGTCGCATCACCGCCATCGCAACGAGTTCGATTGATGCCTCCAAAGATGTAATGGAAGATACTCCTGATTTAGGTGAAGCGCGTACTCGGTTTGAGCAAGCATTGCTTGATGATTTCAGCACCGGGCGTGCCATCAACCATTTCTTTCAGTTTATCAATCAAATCCAAAGTCGTCTTGAATCCCAGTCAGTACCTAATCAGAAAACTGCTTTGGCCTGGCTTGAGCTTTTTGAAGAAATGGGAACAATTCTATTTGGTGATTTGTATACTCGTCTGATTGTTCCGCATGTTGACTCCCAAGTAGCCTCTCTCATAGAGTTACTGTTGGCTGAACGTACACGTTTACGCAATGAAAAACAATACCAGCAGGCTGACGCGATCCGAACTGCCTTGAACCTCGTTGGGTTTGAAATTGCGGATACGCAAGAGGGAACTCGTTGGTGGACGAAGTCAATGACTCGCAAAACAAAATGAAAGCGCCCTTAGTGGTGTGGGCGCTGAGCTCAATTTAGGGTACAGGAAAGAGTGGCCCGAGTGCACCATAGGCTGCTTGAGTTGCGAAGTCGATGAAGACTCCGGGGAAGAGTCCGAAGAGGATAATGAAGACCATGAGAGAACCAACTACAAACAGGAGGAGCCAGTGGGGTCGTGTTGCGGTTGCGGCTTCAGGGCTGGGCTCTGCGAAGAGGAGGATTTGAATCATGCGCAGGTAATAGACGACACTGAAAGCGCTCATTAACACCATGATGATGGTGGCTAAGTAGGCGCTGGCGATGATGGAGCCCCAGATGATGTAGAATTTGCTGTAGAACCCAACGAGGGGAGGTACACCTGCCAGTGAGAGGGCTGCAATGGTGAAGCAGAACATTACAAATGGCATGCGACGTCCAATGCCTTGGAGTTTGTCAAAGTCGCGGGTTCCGATTTGGTGGAGGAAGATTCCAGCGATTAAGAAGAGCATACCCTTGGCGAGCATGTGGCTGAAGATGTGTGCCAAACTTCCGGTTACCGAGTACAGCAAGGCATTCTCTACAGTAGTCGTTGTAGGCAGCCAGAGATTGAGGGGCATCATGGCAATGCTAAAACCAAAGATAATGAAACCCACGTTAACGATGGTGGAGAAAGCGAGAAGCCGTTTCAAATCCTTTTGTGTCAGTGCCATGAGGTTTCCGTATATCATGGTGAAGAGGGCGAACCAACTGAGGACTGCACCATAGTATGTGAAGAGGTATGGATCATAGAACAGAACCAGAAGCCGAATGATTGCATAAGCACCTGTCATGATAACAACACCACTTAACATGGCGCTGATGCCGCTGGGAGCAGCAGGATGGGCATCAGGAAGCCAAGTGGAGAGTGGTGCGATAGCTGCTTTAACACCAAATCCGATGACGAGACCAACAATGGTGAAGATGAGTACACCGTAGATGGCAGATGTGGCAGGTGGAGGACCAGCTAGGAGTGCATTGATAGCAGGACCAATTGCGTACAAGTCGACGGTGCCGGTTAATCCATAGAGAATGGACATGGTGAACAAGATCAAAGTCGAGCCAATGGCGCTAAGCAGGAGGTATTTGATACCTGCTTCGATGGGTTCTGCTTCATCTCTGCGAAAAGCAACAAGCACATAGCTACTGACGGACATTGTCTCCCAGAGGATGAAGAGGGTGAAGAAGTCGCCTGCAAAAACGACGCCAAGCATCCCACCCACTAAGGTAAGTAAGAGGGCGTAGTAGAGTGGGAGGCGGGTGTCGTGGTCCATGTATTTGATGGAGTAAAGAGAAACGAAGAAGGCAAGGAAGATGAATATCACTGACATATACACTGTGAGTATGTCAATTCGAAAGTAGGTGGCTCCTGTCGCGGAGTTAAATGCCCCTAGTGGCCAGTACCAGATTTCTATGGGTGCCCATCCTGTGTGGAAGAGTTCCCAATAGAGACCATACGTTGATCCCCATGGTGTGACAATCTGGAATGGCCATAAGACGACGAGGAGACTGATGATGAAGAATAGGGCGGTGAAAGCGCCTAGTATGGTTTTGCGACGGTCTTGCCAGAATTTACCAAAGAGTGCGATGAGCAGTGCTCCAACGAAAGGTAGCCAGAGGGGTGTGAGTTGAATCCATTCTATGGGTCCAATTGCCATCTTTTTTCAGCCTCCATTAGGGGGGAACAAGGGGAAATCCTGGTGGGAACCAGGGGAATTGTTGCGTTAGCGCAACAAAGATTGGGTTCACTACGAGCATTGGCCAAATACCAATGATGATGATCAGTGCAGCTAAGAGCAGCATAGGGAGTCGCATGCTCAAGGGACTGTCAGTGACGTTTTCTAAGTCAGCCGGGGTCTCACCAAAGAAGACACGTTTGATGAACCATAGAATATAGGCGGCAGTCAAGGCTGACCCAGCCACGGCGAAGATTACGAGCCAGATTGAGTAGGCGAAGGCGGCTCCAGCAAAGATGAAGAATTCGGAGAAGAATCCTGCCAATGGAGGAGTGCCTGCGATGCTTAATCCGGCGATGAGTGCGATAGTGGCGGTCCAGGGCATTTTCCTGGCTAAGCCACCCATGGCATTGATGTCTCGTCCACGTTGATGACCAACCTGAACAATGAGGATACCAGCGACCATAAACAAGAGGCCCTTGCCCAGTGCATGGGTGAAGATATGGAAACTAGCACCTGCCACGCCAAGGAGTACCGCGGTTCCTAATCCAAAGAAGATGTAGCCCATCTGAGAGATGGACGAGTACGCAAAGAGACGCTTTGTATCTTTTTGTACGAGTGCCATAATGCCACCATAAAACATGGTGATGATGCCGAATGCCATGATGATGAGGATAAATGTCCCGAATGCTGGGAGCATATAACCGGTTAAGACTCGGACGATTGCATATGCTGCGGTGGCAATCATTACACCAGATAAGATAGCGCTGATGGGAGTGGGAGCTTCTGCGTGAGCATCTGGAAGCCAGGTGTGGATTGGAAAGATTGCCATCTTTACGGCAAATCCAATGGTGAAGAGAATTACCAATACTTTTGCGATCTCAAAGAAGGGTGCAGTAATTGCGTTGGGGAACCCACCGGGCCAAATCCAACTGAGGTCAATAACGGGGGTTGCACCTATTCCTGAGAAGTCGTACAGGTTGAGGGTTGCCACGCCATTGTAAGCAGAGAGGGCGTACATGCCAGCGATACCCACGATGATGAGAACGGCTCCGATGTGGGTGAAGATGAAGTACTTGAGGGCGATGTTGGTGGATTGGGGTTTGGTGCCCCATTCGGCGATAAGGAAGTAGCTGGGGATGAGCATGAGTTCCCAGAGGATGTAGAATTGGAAGAGGTTAGTAGCGATTACTACGCCAAATATTCCGGCGTTGTACAAGAGAAGTAGGGCGTAGTATTTTCCGTGTCCATGTTCTTTCTTCATGTAAACCAGTGAATAGATTGTGGCGGCCATGGTGAGAATGATAATGATTCCAGCAACTGTGACACTGAGTCCGTCCAGAAGCCATCCAAAGAGGAAAGGCCCCCAGTAGAACCATTCGAAATAGACTCCATATTGGTACACTTCCCACCATGCCAGAGCAAAGGTGACAAGGCTAGCAAGCATAATCAGTACAGCAAAGATGCCGGCATAACGTCCGTTACGCCGTCCAATGATGAATGCAATGAGTGATCCGAATATCATGAGTAACATGGTTATTGTGAGCCAGGGTAAGAGCGCCATCTTGATTCACCTCATGGTAGGAAGGGTATTGGAATTAGTAGTACGCCTCCTATGAACTGAAACAGCAACAGGAGGATGATGAGGGCCAGGGCACCGATGAGCAGTAGAATCGTGTTCCAACTGTGGACACCGGTTTGAATTCGACGCCACCAACGGCTCAAACCAACTGAGCCGTCAGCGATAGCATAATTGGCACCGTCAATGCCTTTGAC
>JAEOSV010000185.1 GCA_016840185.1 Candidatus Hermodarchaeota archaeon
ATTTAGTGAACACGTTTTTCCCAACGGTAATCAATATTCTTTTTGATGAGGCTTTGAGTCGAGCAACGAACTAGCTAAATCTTATTCTCGAACTCTCCTCGACAAGCGTGAAATACGACCTGGTCGATAATTTAGTCTGACAATGACCGGTTTAACCCGAGACACGAAATGCACAATCAAGCAAAACGTCATGAATACCAAAAGAACAGTAAATTTCACAGCTTTTCAGCAAAGACGCGTACAATACGCGCGCGCGCAAGTACCAGTTACACTGATTGATGATAACAATTTGACATCATATTAGCGCACATGATGTAGCTAGCCATCATCGAGCTCACGATCTTTATTAGACGTGTCGCCGTTGTTTCTCTCATGACCAAAGTTGATATCAATCCACGTACGACGGCGTATCCGATGCCGGTCGTCATCGTAGGTGCAACCGTTGATCGGAAACCCAACTTTATGGCAGTCGCGTGGTTCACCAAAGTCAACTCGAATCCACCTATGATGTTGATCGCTGTGGGTAAAAGGCAGTACACAGGTGAAGGCATCAAGGCGAACAAATCGTTCAGTATCAATCTTCCGGGAAAAAACTTAGTCCTTGAAACGGATTACGTCGGGATCGTCTCCGGGAGAACGGAGGACAAGTCCCGAATCTTTGACGTGTTCTATGGGGATGACAAGACCGCTCCGATGATCATGCAGTGTCCGCTCAACTATGAGTTGAAACTCGTGGAGACGGTCGAAGTTCCTGGCACAAACCTGTTCATTGGAGAAATCATCAATGCTTATCTTGACCACGAAAAGGTCAAAGGACAGCAACCAGACCTACCGGCAATTGAACCCTTCTTATTGGTCGAGACACCAGCCAACCATTACTATCCTCTCGGGCCCCAATTAGCTGAAGCCTTCAAAGTTGGGAGCGCGCTCTCAAAGAAGTCATAATGGCTAGCTAGCGCGCGCCTTAAAGCTAGCTATATCTTCATTAATGAAGCAAGTGAACATGTAACTATGCCCTATCGACGAAAAACCTGGGAAGAAAAACGCACGAATTCGAAAAATTTTCCAAAAATCCTCGAGCTGCAACCCAATTTTCCCTGCTATGGCGCTCTTCACCGCATCGGCGCGGAACCTGGAGATAGCGTTGTCTTGGCACCACCCCTCGAGGTGGAAGCCATCATGAAAACCGTTCCATATGGTCAACTGATTACCTTACACGAAATCTGTGCGCAACTCGCGGAAAAGCACCAGACCCAGTTCTGCTGCACTCTCACCACAGGCATCTTCATTAACATCATAGCTAACGCTGCTGACGAAATGCAGCGTGACATTCCCTATTGGCGAACCATCAAAAACGATGGACAACTCAATCCCCGATTTCCAGGGGGAGCTGAACAACAAAAATGGCTCCTTGAAAACGAAGGGCACCTCATCACCCAAAAAGGTCGAAAACATCTCAAATACTACGTCACAGATGTCATACCGAAATCATAGGTTGACAACACCCAAAGGCATTAGGAAGAAACATGCGCGAGTATTGAAAATAGTGGTACCTTCAATTGGTCCTCTACATTGTGGATGCCTTCAATGAGCATAATGACATCCATATTCGAGACCTCGTTGCATCTTCTCGTGTTGGGATACTACACCTGAGGCTTTTGGATCACATGTATCCATCGTTAAGGAGTAATTATGTCGCCATCAGCTAGCACGAGAACCTGCACATCGGATTGCGCTTCCACTTGCTCTTTAAAGGGCTGGGGGTCAACATCGCGCCAATGCATGGGAATCGCGATTCGAGGTTGAATAACGAGAGCCGAGTGGACCGCTTCGGCAAGATCCATCGTCGCCCTCCCCATAATAGGAAGCAGTAAAATATCGATATCGTGGATGGCCTGCATTTCCGGGATCAGATCCGTATCACCCACATGATAGACGCGCGCACTATCAGCTGTCACGATGAACACGATCTGAGTCCCGCGTGGATGATATGGAACGCCGGGCGAGCGAAACCGCGTGAAGTTGTACGCCTCGACGGCCTCAACTACCAGTCCGTTGGTTTCCCATACGTTTCCGGGCTGAAGCGTCAGGACATCTCCGGGAATCACGGAAGCGCAGTCCTGACTGGTGATAATCTGTGTATCGGGACCGCGGATTAGCTGGATCTTGTCCAGTGCACAGTGATCAGCGTGACGATGCGACACCAGGATCAGATTTGCAGTTTTTGTATATTCGCCAACATAGGGATCGATATAGATGGCCTTCCCCGCAGCGTGAATGAGGAAACTCGCATGTCCTAACCACGTAACTTGCATATCGAGCTCCAATGCATGCCATGGTCACCATTGGCAATAAATCTATGCCAATGCCAAAACAGACTCGATCACCGCACTAGTAGCTAGCTAAATGAAGGGATGATGTCTTGTGCAAATCTTCTAACTGAGGTTACGAGTGATTCATTTCGGGGAAACGATGTCTGGAAGTAGCTAGCGCCCACTTCAATGGCGGCTTCAACTCTGTTGCAATACTCTTTTTGGCTGTATGGAGTCGGAGCCATCGCGCCAGCCATGAATCCGATTTGATCCGTACGGTGTAATCGCTCAGCAACCCGTAGGACTTTCTGTTTTCCTTCTTCGTACGCTTCAGGCGTGTAGGCACGGGGAAAGAAGCAGATGTTGCCATATTCACCTGCCAGTTTGAGCATTCGATTGCCACTGCTTCCGAATAACAGTGAGGGATACGGTTTCTGCACGGGTTTTGGCTCGAGAACTGCAGCCTTGGCCCTGTAAAATTGTCCTTCAAAATGCACCTCATCTTGAGTCCATAGTTTCACGATTAATTCAAGCCCTTCAATCGTTTTATCCACCCTTATTTTCGGTTCATGCCACTCACTATAGCCGTCAAACTCCTCTTTCGACCACCCAGCACCCACACCCAAGATAACGCGTCCTTTGGATAAGATGTCGAGGGTGGCAACCATTTTCGCGAGGATTCCAGGAGGGCGAAAAGGAATTGGCGTCACACGCGTGCCAAGACGAATCTGTTCCGTTTGCGCAGCAAGGAACGTCAGCAACACCCAAGACTCCAAGGTGACATAGTCATCAGGACGTCGACGACTGGGCTCTCGGGTCCCC
>JAEOSV010000002.1 GCA_016840185.1 Candidatus Hermodarchaeota archaeon
ATCATCGGCATCTCCATCGCCGGAATTGTCCTCATGGTTCTTGGCATGGTTATGCTAATCATCGAAGCAAAAACCGATGTGGCCTTTGCCGGCCTCGCAGGTGTTATTGGTATCGCCTGCTTTGTTTTAGGCGGAATCTTCTTCTTACCACCAAGTCAATGGCTTATCCCCACACAGCTCATGTGGCTCTTCCAAGGCATAGCTGCAACGACCGCACTAATTTTCTCAGCACTATTTGGCTATGCGATTTACAAAGCAGCAGAAGCCCGTCGGCTGACCAGCGATTTTGACCCTAAAAAAATTGCAGGGTCTCAGGGGATTGCAGAAACCAATTTGGATCCTGAAGGTCAAGTTCGGGCATTGGGCGAAAGTTGGATGGCCGAAGCTGAAAAAGGCGTAATCAAGGCTGGTGAATCCATTGAAGTGGTTCGCCTTGAGGGGATTCGACTCATAGTGAAAAAAACCGAATCCCCAGATGAATTTGTCGAATAACCTAATTACGGCATTTCAGAAGGAGCAGGTCCTGCCGGTGGTTCTTCGGCTGAAACTAAATCATCATCGGCGACGACTGGTTTCGTGGGTACCAGACGGAGACCAAAGAATAGAATTACTACTCCTACGAAACTGATGACTCCGAGCCAAAATAAGACAACAGGAACACCATAGTGGATAAGAACTGGAGCGAAGATGATAGTTTGTGGAATGGCAAAAACTAGTGTGAGGGTAGGAATTAGAGAGTATATGCCGTTACGAATTTTATCGGGTACAAGATCTAACAGCAATCGAGAGTTCAGGATATTACTAAATGCTGAAAAAATGCCTGTAAGGATAAATGCTGCACAAATAATGAGAGTCGATAGTTGAAGATAGTTGAAAGGAAACGGAACAGCTACCGGGGGAAGGAAAAAGATGAGAACCGCTAACCCGAAATAGAATAGGGGACCACACGTTTGGAGTAGGCGGGATCTGGGAATCCATTTAGGTGGTATCAGGTTGCGTGTCCAAACTCCAGCTCGTTCTATCCAAAGAACACCGAATGCAAAGAGTATGGTCCGAAAAATCGCTACAGACACATCACTGTTCCCAAGATAAGAATAGTAAATGAGAAACAAGAGCATATTTCCCCACACGACGATGGTGCTGCTCATGATAACAGAACCAATTAGAAAGAACATCACTAGCTTAGTGGAGAAACCGAACACCAAACCATCCTTGAGAATTTTAAAGTAGCTTCGAATCGAACGTTTCGGACGATTATTGATAACTTCCTGCGAATCGCGAAACAATATCAACGCCCCCCCAGCAAGAATCACACACAGAAGGGCTTGAAACACAAACACAGCTTCTCGTGTAAAGAGCACGGCAAAAATAGCCCCGGGGATGAGGACGCCCGTTGCTGCGACCTGAAAGAACATGCCCATTCGTCCTTGGGCTTTACTGTAGGCTTTCCGTTCAGGGTCTTTTGCGGCAGCACGATAATTGTTGTCAAACCATGCCATCAAAGCTCCCGAGTTGAGGGCAGCCCCAATTGCAGTAATTACATAAACAACGACCCAGAACCAGAAAAACGGGAACAAACCACCAAGGGAAGTGAGAAAGAATACTAACCCGAAACAGAGATAGGATCCGGCTAGAATCCATCGTTGACCAATCCAATCTCCTATTCCCCCAGTAGGATAGTCTATCAAAAGTTGGGTGCCCATGGAAATCGCAGCAAGAATTCCAACAAAGGCAAACCCAATGATCCAACTCCCGAAGCCGATGATTTCAGCGACAAATATGGAGTAGTAGGTACTGGATAACATGAATGCAAGTGCCGCAAGAGGCATCCAGGCAGCCGTGACTTTTGCCAGGTATTGAACACGTTTGGATTCCTCTTCTAATCCAAAGAATCTGGCAATTCGACTCGTCACGATCCTAACCTTCTTGTTAGAGTTGTCTCTTGGATCGATTTGGGCTCTACTGCTACTAATGCTATTCAAAAGGCTTGCTCTGAATCAGTTTTTATGCAGATTCATCTAATAATGCCCTATGGGACTCTTGGGCTGCCATGTGTCGATAGAAGGAGGAGTACATAATGCTCCGGTACGTGGTCATGACTTGGGTTGTGAGGTCATCCAAATATTCACACGTAATCCCAATCAATGGAAGTGTAAAGCCCTCACAGAAGATAATATCACGGGTTTCAAACAAGGTACTAAGGCTTACAATATTCAAGTGGTCATGACTCATTCGATTTACCTCATTAACATGGCAAGCGGAGACCGTGCTCTACGGAGACGTTCAGAAAAGGCGTTTCTAAATGAAATGGACCGATGTGAAGCCCTCACCATTCCCTACCTCGTGTTTCATCCGGGATCATATCGAAATTCCACTGAAAAACGAGGGATTCGACGCCTAGTTAACAGTCTCAACCGTTTACTGAGTAAGCGCCCCGACCAACCAGTTCAAATTCTCATCGAAAATACAGCCGGAGCTGGGTCACTTCTTGGGAGCCGCTTTGAACAAATCGCAGAAATTCGAGAACACATTGAATCCTCTGATCGTGTCCATGTGTGTTTTGATACTTCTCATGCCTTTGCGGCAGGTTATGACCTACGTGCCCCCGAAGGCTATCATGACGTTATGGATGAGTTTGATACAATAATTGGGTTAAAACACTTGAAAGCATTTCACCTCAATGATTCAAAAACGGAGTTGGCAAGCCACCACGACCGACATGCAAATATTGGTTTAGGGGAAATCGGTGTACCCCTGTTTGGTGAACTTGTCAATGATCCGCGATTCAAATTTCACCCAATGACCTTGGAAACACCAGGTGGAGAAGAATGGTTTCGAACAAATCTCCAGTTACTATTCAGCTTACGAACACGCTAGATTGATTTTTGACGTACTTTCATTCATGAGGGTTGAGACTTCTTCGATACCAATACAGCGTGAGTATTGATAGGCTAAGTGTAACGGTAACGATGACCCCTAAGATGACTCCCGTTTCAGGGGTGAGAATGGGACTGGGAGGTAATGGACCTGTGGTAAGAGAAATCTGACGAAGACGATAATAGTTGGCTCCATTGGCGAATCGAAACTCAGTGATGAATTCGCGGCGAAGAAGGACCCCCTGTTCACTGAAGTGAGCTAGATACCCGGAGATTGAAGTATAGGCATCCGTTTGACCATCCTGATTCATGTCATAGATAGATATGGTTTCACTGATCTCTCGAGAGAGATTCCAGTAATATAAATGCAGATCCGCATTTTCTTCAACGGTCCCACTCATTTGCGTCGCACTTTGATAGTCATCAGCATCAGAAATGAATTCAAAGCTGTGTACCGACCAAAGAGTGTGTGTAAAATAGACTCGTGGCCCTGAGACAATGGAGGTGTGGCCTTCCATAACATTAGAATGATTGAGGTGGGTTAATCCCGCTGACAGGTTTAGTATTTCCGTCGTTAACCGTATGGTATACCCACCAACAGCTTCATCGATAGCAGTGATCCGAATCCCGAATTGATGAGATATATCTTCACGAAGATTGGTTTGGTTCACTTTAGTGGTTTCAATAATCGAATCGGTGAACGTGTAGCTATCTCCTACAGAGTATCCGAATGTAGCCTGCATTTCACTTCCTTCAACATATGGGCTAACTAAAATTCCGATAACACCAACGCAGGCTAGAAGGATAACAAGGATTTTCCTTAGTGTGTGCATGACCAACCCCCAACAAGAAAGGGGGAGATTCTTTGTTTTAAGACTATGCTATTCGGCCTTATCCTTCTCTAATGGCGTATCTGATTCATAGTCTTCGATGAGCTTCGGCTCTTCTAAAGGTTCACCTAACCCTTCAAGCGTTGCCTTAGCATGATAACGCACTGCTTTCGCTGGGTCAGCAAGCGCTCGACGAAGCTGAGGAGCCAAGGGTCGCCCCTTTTCACCCAGATAGGAAATACCACGCACGGCAACAACCCGCACCAGAGTGTTTTTGTCACCTAACATTCGCACATAGGCCTGCATGGCAGGTTCAGCCATCGGTCCCATTTCCTCAAGAATGTGGAGGGCATCCATTTTGACATAGATTTCTCCACTCTTTGCTGCAGTGAGGACGGGACGAAGCAGGGCCAACGGGTCATAACCTATCCGGTAAAGTGCATGAGAGACAATGATTTGGATGATCGGATGATTCGAACCGAGGGCCTCAATCAAATCTGGTACTGAATCTTTAGCCTTTTTCCCGATTCGTCCGAGGTACTGGGTACATTGGAGGGCAAGAATCGGATTGAGATCTCTTAATCCTGAGATAAGTAACTCAATTTCGTCGTCGACTTTTTCACCGATGTCACCTAACGCTATCAGGGCTGCATTTTGTACGGATAGTTGGGGATCATTAAGCAGCTTTGTTAGTGCGTTCAGTGTGTCGTCGTCGGGCTTCTTCTTTTTGTGGATTCGTCCAAGTGCTAAAGCGGAGCAAATCCGAATATCTGCATTTTCGTGTTGTAATTGGTTTGCGATTTTTTGTGAAGCATCCAAAGCAGGAGGACCAATCCGTGCAAGAGCACAGATAACCTGTCCTTGAACGACGGGTTCTTCATCTCCGATGTAATTTATCAGCGTGGGGATTGCCTCTTTCGCCCGAGATCCTAGGTGGCGAATGATGGCTGCGGCTTTGGCGCGTAAATCAGGATCTTCCGACGTGAGAAGTTCCGTGACGGCAGGGAGCACCTTTTGACCCCCTGAAGCCAACTGATTGGCGACTTGGTTGCGTTTCCGCTTCTTCGATTTTATGACAATAATCATATCGTTAATTTCTTCATCAGTTAAATCAGCCTCTGTGGGAATGGGTTCTTTAGGCATGGCAATGAAATCCACGGCAACTAGCCAGCTGTCGATTTCAGGAAACAGAAAATCAATACCGAGACTTGTCTTGATTTTGTATTTCCTCATAGAACGTGACAAGTATAATTGTCCGATGAATCCGAAGAGAAAGACCCCGGTTCCCGCGATGATGACATAAATCGCATAAGCCGGCACGAGATAGGCAGTGAAAGCGATGATGAATCCGATACACAAGATGTATCGGGAATATTTGAGAAAAGGAGAGATTTCTGGTTGATACATGGCAGGGGGACCTCCATGGGTTTGAGCAAGAGGCGCGGAAAGCTCTATTTAAACGTACCCATTGCGTCTGCACTGAAACTAGGTTTCTTCAATGATGTCCACGAGAATTATTCGAAACTCTAAGGTTTTTCCAGCCATAGGATGGTTACCCTTTTTGCCGTAGGCTTGCTCTGGAGGTAAGACAACGGTTTTCTCTTCACCTGGTTTCAAACCGACAATGGCATCGTTAAATCCTTTGATAACTTGACCGGCACCTAAAGTAACCTTTAGTGGCTTGTAGTCTCGTCCTTTGTTATAGATGCCTGCTCGTTCTGCTTCCTTTTGTAAGGAAGTGTCAAACACTTTTCCACCGGGGAATTTGCCAACGTAGTGAACACGTACTGTATCGCCATTTTTTGCTTCGGACATAATCAGTCACTTCCGAGGTTCTTGTCCATTGGTTGTTTACCTATTTGTGGATTACCAATGGGAAGAAGATGTTTGTTCACAATTCGGAAGTCCATTTTATGAAGATTTCGAAGCACTCACCGGAAGGTATACCAAGAAAACCGTTCCCTTTTGATGTTTACCCGGAACCCGATCCTGAACAGCTACCCAACCTCCAAAGGCTTCAGAAAGTGCCCTCACAACCGATAACCCAAGTCCCGAGCCATGCGCTCCATCCATGTACCGGTTGAACAACTGAGCTTTCCGTTCAGGAGAAATACCCCGTCCAAAATCGATGATTTGAATTTCCCACCACGGTTGATCCCGATTATTCAAGCGTTTGATTTTCACTTCAATTTGCTTCTTATTGTTCGAGTACTCCATCGCGTTCCGAATAAGATTCTGGAATAAATCTACAAGGAGAAGATTTGCATCGACATAACAACGTCCTTATTGGCGATTGCATTTCAGGGTGAAATCGCCGTCACCAAGGGCGCGACTGACTTGATCGAATGCGATGTTAATATACATCACCAAATCCAAGGGTTGAAAGGTAGTGTCCGGCATGTGATCAACTTTACCGAGTCGTCGTACGTTTTTGATGAGGTGATCTGCGCGTGACAGGCTTTGTTGGATTTGTTCCATTGCCTGTTGATGGATTTCCTCGGGAACGTCCTCCAACTCGATGAGTTCCAAGGATGTGAGGATGGCTTGGTGATAATTACTAATGTCATGGGCGAGAATATCCGCGTA
>JAEOSV010000019.1 GCA_016840185.1 Candidatus Hermodarchaeota archaeon
CCGGTGGACGGATTCGCATATACAAAGAGCCGAAAATATCACGATGATAAAACACAATGACGGTGACCGCAGTTCCCAAATGTAACCAAAAAACAAGCGATAACACAAAAGCAGGATCGAAATAATATAAATTCACTCCGACAAGTAAAATCTGCCCCTCACTACTCACTGGGAGGTATTCGAGCAAACCCTGTATCAATGCTAAAATCAAAAGTGGAATAATCATGATAGATATCACTCAGACTTCATCTCCGTTGATATCATCTTTTCCATTTAAGACTTATCAACTAAGGCGCCAATCATTTCTTTGGTAAAACCACTCCCTGAAACGCAAAACCCAGAGGCTTTGATTTTCCCACCATGGCGAATTGCTTAAAACCTGCCGTTGACAAAAATCTGTCGAGGACTAGCCGTGGAACCTAAACCCAAACCCACATCCGTTGAGAGTCAAAAACTCACGCGTCTTCGAACAATGGTCGAAGAAGATCCTGTAAAGCGGGAGATGCTTCGCTGTCTTAGCGACGGGTTATGGCACACTACATCAGAACTCGCAAGATATGCGAAAAAAGCAAACCCTGTAATGGGGTTAGTGACCGTTGGGACGATTTTAACGCGGATGCAACAACAAATGGGCGCACATTTTCTTGAAAAAATGGTTCAGCAAGCCGCTGAGGGTGTCTCATCATGGCGTATCGGTGTTGAATGGTTAGATGTAGTAAAAGAGCTCTTGAAGCATCCCTCTCCTCCTGTTTCCAGTTGACAGCATGGGTTTTTTTCCAGATAATCGTTCCAGAGCTGCTCTTTCATTGGAATAAAGAGGTTTAATACACCATTTATAAGGAATGGGCTTTTAATCGGTGTAAAACTTAAGTAGGAGCAGTAAGAACGGTTATTTTAACAAAATACCGGTGTTTCTTATGCCTCGAGAAAAAACAACCCGCATTATTCCCCTTGCTCCCATTGACCGTCTCATTCGTAAAGCTGGAGCCGAACGTGTAAGCGAACATGCAGCTACTGAACTTGGTGAAGTCCTAGAAGAACTGGGAATCGAAATTGCCACTATCGCCAAAGAACTCTCGGAATTCGCAGGACGAAAAACCGTCACCCGCAAAGACGTTAAACTAGCTTACAAGCAATGGAAGAAGACTCGACGATAGTTTTCCGGCAGACAACGAACAATCTGAAGGCTTAAAATGGGTTCAAATGCACAGTTCTAGTCTGTGCCCTCTTTTTCATAGGTGACACTAATGCCCAATAAACCACTTCACGATAATATTATCACCAATCGGACCAAAACCATTCAATATGCAATCCGGGATGTTGTTGTAACAGCAAAACAGCTCGAGGCGACGGGAAAGAAAATCACCTATCTCAATATTGGTGATCCGATTGTCTACGATTTTGAAACACCTTCCTTCATGATCGATGCTTTTTGCGCCGCTGCTCAAAAGGGATATAACGGCTATTCTGCGTCTGCAGGCATCCCTGCCTTTCGCGAGGCTGTCGTAGAGAAAGAAAACCGCATCAACCATGTAACCATCAATGCATCAGATGTAGTAGCGACTGCGGGGATTTCAGAGGGAATTCAAATGATGATGGCGGCGCTCGTTCATCCGGGATCAGAAGTTCTTGTACCCGGACCAACCTATCCCCCCTACATTGCATTTGTCCGGTTCTTCGATGGCACAGCTCTTACTTATCGGTGTAATGAGGAAGCAGGTTGGCAACCGGATATCGATGATATCCGGGCAAAAATCACTGACAAAACCGCAGCAATTGTACTCATTAATCCTAACAATCCAACGGGCTCGGTGTACTCGGAAAAGACCGTCAAAGCCTTCATCAATCTTGCCGGTGAATTTGGAATTCCACTTATTTCGGACGAGGTTTATGACCGCCTTATCTATGACCAAGCCTCGAAAAGCACAGCGTCACTTGCCAAGGATGTACCTGTCATCGGGTTCAATGGCTTATCAAAAGTGTATCTTGTCCCAGGATGGCGTATCGGATACATGTATTTCCATCACCCCAACCACGAACTCGATGATTTGAAAGAACACATTCTCAAACAGGCTCGAATTCGGATTTGTACAAACGCTCCTGCCCAACATGCAGCAGTCGTAGCCTTACGTGAAAGTGATAATTATCTCAAAGATGTCATTGTCCGCTTACAACAACGCCGTGACCTTGTGGTTAAACGACTCAACGAAATTCAAGGCATTTCGACATCAAAACCAGAAGGAGCCTTCTATATATTTCCGAAAATAGAACTCGGTAACCGATGGGCTACAGATGAAGCCTTCGTCATGGAGCTCCTCAATAAAACTGGTGTGCTAGTTGTTCATGGCTCAGGGTTCGATCCAATTCATGGAGCGGGGCATTTCCGCCTCGTTTTTCTTGCTCCACCACCTACTCTCAATTCAGCCATGGATGCAATACAACAGTTTGTGGAAAAAGGGTCCTAATCAAATCCAGATGTATCTGGTGGGGGCTGTGAATCTGCACTTGGTCCAGGATCTTCATCTGACGTACTAGAAATGTTAATTCGTGCCTCTTGAACCATGCGCCCAATAGTACCAAACATACGCTCAGGGCTAAACATGGGCATGGATACGTTATTTTGGATGGCGTTGAAAATTTCATTATGGTTAAGGTCAGTAGTTAAGGGTGTGGTGCTAATTTCGGTGGGACCACGAAATACTTTCACGGCCCATTGGTCACCCATACGTCCCAATTCGACGAGGTATGAAGTCATTGGAAGGATGTATTTCTGCGTGATGGCATTATATTCTTGCGACATGCTTCATCGCCTCTAATTATCGTATCCACGGATATGGGCTAAAAAGGCTTTGTGACAGCTGAGTCTAAGGTTCCTCAGTTGAATCTTCACCAAGAATCGTAAGTACTTCGTCAGGGAACTCGATATCGAGATCTCCACGGAGAATACTAGACAATGATTTTTCAAGACGTTTTTTAAGTGATTTTAATCGCGCGGAGACTTTTTCGATTTGTACTTGGATGTGATTGATTTCCGCTGTAACATCTCGTTTCTCCCATTGTGCCCGTTCAAGTGATTTTTCTAGTTCTCGACGTTTTTCAATCGAAACCGACGATTCTAACTCGTTTTTCCGAGCCTCAAGCATTGAAAATCGTAGACGATATTCATCTAATACGCCTTTCTCAACTACTTGCCCTCGTCGATCAATCACCTTTCGGTTCAAGCTCGCTTTGAATTTCACTTTTTTCTCTTGAATAGCATCCGCTAATGCATTTAATCCCGCCTTCAGTCGCGTAAGCGTCTCAGTGTCTTTTTGAAATGCTTGCCAAGGATCAGCCGAATATGCGTCAGCGCCTTCACCGGCGGTTGATGAAATCATCAAAGACTGTCCTGCCGCCTGGCTGAGTTTCTTAAAGGGTTTTTTTAGAAAATTCAATTGATTGGTAACAATCATCCGGACACTGTCAACTTCACGTCGAATACCATCAATTTCTGCTAACCCGGAATCCATACGAAACTGCTCAATCCCATCCTGCTGTTTTTCAACCCGCCCCTCAGCCTTCTCACGCTGCTGCTGCAGCTCAGTCAAGTCCTTCGAGAGTTTCACTAACTGATGAGACCGATCCTCGATCTCTTCAACCTCTTCCGAAATTTGATCCAGTTGCTTTGGAAGCTTATCTTTCTCCCAGAGCTTTTTGATTTTCTGATACCCTTGATTAATCGCACGAAATTGGTAATCCAGCTCTTTGACGACACGCTTATGGACCTTTGGTAATCGCCGAATATACCGTTGTCCGGCCATCGTCACATGGCGAAGATAGCCCTCCAAATCATGCAACAACTCCTCGACTGACGCATACGTAATCTCTTCAGGAAACTCGACCGTATCAAACAACGATTTCAACCGATTGGCTAACTTCGCGGCAGCTCCGGGTACCGTCATCTCTCCATCAATGACAACTTCAACAAGCAACTGGTCTGCCGTCTCGGTTGAGGCAACCAGGGCTTCTTCGATCCGATCCATCTGCTTCTGAATATCTGCCCGGTAATTAAACAGCAAATCCTCTATCTGCTTCGTGAACCATTCTGGTAAATCGTAAACGCCAATTAATGACACACCGTTGTCCTCGCCTCATTTGAAAAGCCTCATGCATTAAAAATTTGCCTCAAGGAGAACCTAATATTGACACCTCGTCAACCATCCGTGCCAAAAAGCTTATCAGCGCCACTCCGATAATCAAGAATGACGAAGCAAACCACCTGGGTGTGTGCGGGCAATAATTCACAACGCAATACTCTTTAGCATCAGCCCCCGCAAAGACGAAGTGGGCCTCCAAGCCAGCGTCATTTTCCGAAAACAATACTGGCGCGTCACCCTCGACGACAAACAAATCAGTGAATTCCTCCGCGCCTATAAAGAATTCATGAGCCACGTCCAATCCACCGACATCCCAGCCCTCCCCATCCACATCCGAGGTGCCAAATACATCTTTTCCAACATCGACGACCTCCTCCTCGTCTTCATCAGCCACATGCAAGATGAAGACAACCGTGTCAGCGAAAAAGTCAAAACCGCCCTCCGTATGCTCGTCGGCAAATACGGCACCGACCAAACCAAAGAAATCGGAACCAGCGACAATCCCCAACCCATCGAAGAGCTCATCGACAACTACATCATGAGCAAACTCAAAGTCAGCCTCGTCGGAGAAGGCGGCGTCGGCAAGACCACCCTCCTACGACTCCTCAAGGGTAGTGCCCCACCCACCGAATACGTCCCCACCATCGCCTTAAGCATCGAACAAATCGAAGCCACACGCTACGGCACCTACTCCATCATCCTCTGGGACTTTGCCGGCCAAGAACGATTCCGACGACTATGGACCATCTACTTCCGCGGATCCGACATCGTCTTCATCATCACCGACTCCACATTGAATAATGTGATTGCGACCAAAGAAATCCTCGACGTCATCCGCAAAGACGCACCCGGCGTCCCCGTCTGGGCCATCGCCAACAAACAAGACCTCGAAGGCGCATTAAGTCCAGAGTTGGTAGAACGGATCCTCGGCATCCCCGCCTTCGGCATGGTCGCCATCGACCAAACCCGCAAAGAAGAGATGCTCCAAATTTTGCTCGATGCCGTGGATCGCTACATAGGTACTAGTTAGATAAAAAATTATTATATTAACAGTACTTTATATTAAAATGAAAGATAATTATGTTAATCGTTAGAATCAGGTAACTCTTTCATAATTTTTCGAACTCGTCTTGGATAATTACAAAACGTATCACTACGTCTCACAGAGGGAGTCGGGTAACTGAATTGCACAAAACCTCTCCTACATTTTGATTCTCAACAAACTCATTTCGTAAAGCAATTAGATATTGGATCAGAATCTTTCTGGTTAAAAGCGTTGTTTGTTAGGTTGAATCAAGAAGCTGCAGACCGTGTTTTTCTAAGACCCATTTCTCTTTTATGGGTCCGAACCTTAGGGGTAATTGTCTGTAATTTCCAGTTATTATCTGGAGGTTTGGTGTTTGAAGTCGATTCCGACGGAAAAAGCAATTGAGTTGTGTGAAGTGGTGCAGGAGGAGAAGGGTGTGCGGTTGTTTAGTCAGTGTTGGGGGTGCCTGAAGTTTTCGAAGGAGGATCCGTTGAAGCGGTGTTTTGTCACTGAATCTGGTGATAACCGTGGCTGCCGTTTTATCAATAAGCGCTTTGATGCTCAGATGGAGTCAGAGAAGTAGGTTTCTGATTATTGTTATAGTTCCCAGTCTTGTTTGTTCCAGAAATAGGGTTCGTAGGCGATGGGGTCGAGTTCGGCGACAACTTCTCCAGGCTGGATCCGGATTTCAATACCTGTGCCATACCCAGCTAAAACGACGTCTTTGACAGGAATTTCGTAGATGGGGTCATAGGGCGATTTACCAAAGGTGAGGCGTCCGGTCCCGATTTCGGGTGTGTTCCAGTGGATCTCGTTTTGAAGTCGGATAAGTAGCGGTTTGTATTCGAAGCCCTCGTTAGTAACACTATGAAAAGCTTTGATGTTGAACTCCGCGGTTGAAGGGAGTTCTTGTTTCATGGGACCTTCGAGTTGGACGGTGAGGGTGATAAGGCGTTTACCGCGGCGGATACAGTTACCGGTCATATAGTTGCCGCGCTCCTCGATGGCGATGAATTCTGCGAGTTTTTTTGGGTAGCCTTGGTTTTCCCTGCCTAGCCACATCGCTGTATCAAGCGTGACAGGCATTGAGATGCAATAGTTGCCGACCTCGCCTTGGAACAGGGCAGACAGGAAGACAGCCGCTTCATTATAAGGGCGACTGAAGTTGGATTTGCCAAACTCAGCTATGTAGACTAATCCTGAAGGAAGGGGTCCGGGTTCTAAAGGTGGGGGTAATAGGCGTTTGACGACTTTGGGGTCGGTTAGAAAAGAAGCAAAGAGCATTTTTATATCACCGACTATGGCACCTTTGGCGAAGTGTTGTTTCCATTGTTTGAGTTCCGAAGGGGTTCGGACAAGTCCCATCAGTCTCACCTGACCTTCATATTCTGATGATGCGATAAAAAGGCTGTCACAAACCTGTCAGGATAGAAAGTTAAAAGATGATTTCGGTTACCAGTCTTTCTTTCGAATGCGTTTATCGTGGAGAATGGCCCAGATGTAGCTTTGTCCGCGAACTAGTCCAGCTATTTCTCCTGGTCCTTCGAGGGGAACATGACGAAAAGCGGACATGATATCTTTCTGAGTAAGGTGGTATTTCGTTCGGTCCGTAACGAGAGAGTTGGTTTGAACTGCATATGTGAATTTTAACCTCTTTTTGGTGTAGAAAACCTTCCCGGTGTTTTGGATGATGCGGTCCCACACTTCTGAAAATGGTATCATGACTTGTCACGTCCGTTCTAATTTCCTTTAAGGTACTCATTATTTATCTTCTCTTATCTAAGAACCTTTTATGAAGCACGTGAAATCAATGATTGAAGCTGGTCGCAAATTTCTCAAAGCCTATGATTGGAACCAAGGCCCCGATATTCAATCAGACCAACAAAAGGGTGTTCATCCACCTCCATTTCAGAAGCCATATCCCAAAGATACCACGTTAATTGACTTGGTGGCACCTCAGGATTTGTCGATTGCTCCAATTCCATTACTTGAAGCAATAAATCGTCGAAAAAGCCGTCGGGGCTTCATCGATGAACCCCTATCGATTGAAGAACTTTCTTTTCTCCTCTGGGTGACCCAAGGCGTTCATAAAGTAGCAGTTGATAACCGGCATGGGAAAATCGAAACCACAAAGCGCACCGTCCCTTCTGGGGGATCACGACACCCCCATGAAACCTATCTTGCCGTATCAAATGTCAATGGACTAAAACCTGGCATTTATCGATATCTGGCACTGGAACACAAGCTTCTCTTCCTCTCTCAGGGCGAACCAGATATCGCCACACGGTTAAGTGAAATTTGCCATCTTCAGAAATTCGTAGCGAAAGCCAGTGTCATTTTCATTTGGGCGCTCATTCCATATCGCATCGAATGGCGCTATAGTGTTGCCGCACACAAAGGAACTGCAATTGAAGCAGGACATATTTGCCAAAATCTCTACCTGGCTTGTGAGGCAATTGGATCTGGAACTTGCGCTATTGCTGCCTATGACCAAAATGCTATCGACGAATTCTTAGGAATTGATGGAACTGATGAGTTTGTTGTTTACATTTCACCTGTCGGAAAAATTCCTCATCAAAGTCGTTACTCGTCCTAGCATCTGACATTCGCCGATACCGATACACACTAATTTAAGACTAAACTGAATATCCACTCTCTTATCGGATGTGAAGTAATATGCCCCGCGTTATCGATTTTGAAATTCCAGCTGATGACATTGAGCGTATTTCAAAATTTTATCAAACTGTTTTTGGCTGGAAGATAGAGAAATGGAAGGGCCCTGTCGATCACTGGTTTTTAATCACCGGCGATGATAAAGAGCCTGGGATAAATGGTTCTTTTGCCAAACGGGAAGCGTTCCCCGAAAGTACAACGGTTAACGTTATTGGAGTCGAAGACATCGAAAAATTCGTGAAATTGGTTCAAGCAAACAAAGGTACCATCGTTGGTGATAAAATTACTATTCCCGGTGTCGGGTATTTCATCTATTTCAAGGACACCGAAGGTAACCTCATGGGAATGATGCAATATGATTCTACAGCAAAATAATCGCCAATCACATGGGATGCGAAATGGATCCGTTATTATTAGAGCTTCCTGAGGTACTTGATGCTACTCGGCTCTCTGTAAGGAAATACAACGCAGGCGACGGAAACGCAGTCTTTGCGCTACTGGAACGGAATAATAATCGAGAATTCCTCTTTCCCACCGTTGAAGAAGTTGCCACCATCAAAAACGTCGACGCGGCTGAAATAAAAGTTCGTCGCCATGCCGCCGAATGGGAAGCTCGAAAACGATTCGTGTTAGGCATCTGGCTGAAAAAGAACGATCTCTTTGTGGGAGAGATTTGGATCGAACCCAAGAAGTGGGATGTTCCCTCCTTTGAAATTGGCTGGTTTCTCGATAGCGGCTATCAGGGCAAGGGATTAGCCACTGAAGCCACAAAGCGGTCACTTGCATTCCTTTTTTCCAACCTTCGTGCACACAAAGTAATTGTAATTACACGGGATACAAATCAGCGAAGCATCAAACTAGCGAAGCGGTTAGGCTTCAAACAAGAGGGGCATTCTCGTGAAGCACGAATCGAGAAAGGAAAACGGTATGGACTCTTGTATTTTGGGATGTTAAAATCAGAATTTTCTCAGTAAAACACCATGAGTTGAATTGGTGTTTTCTGAATCAGATAGTTCGAAAAAGCGGTCATTTTCAAATCTTTTTTCAAGATTTCCTTCCCCGCCGGTATCCAAGATAATAAATTCTACTTTCCCCGTTTCGAATAGTAGACGAATCCTTAAGGATGGAAATTTCCCGTGGTAAATCGGTTTAAAATGTGTTTGAGGAACAGAGGTGTCTTTCTTTGCCTCCTCATTATGGGTATGCTAGCTCCGCCAATTTTCCAATTTAATTTTAGAAACACATCAGGGCAAACTCCAGATGATTTGACTAATGCTAGAGTCGCAATTTATCATTGCCAACGATACGATAATTTCAGCTTCGTTGCCTGCATCCATCTTTTTGAATGGATGAATGCCTCTGTGGAATTAGTTACGGGAACTGATATTCAACGTGGTTTACTGCATTCCTTTGACTTGTTGGTCTTACCGGCCTTCGGACCTAGTTCCTATGAAAGAGAATTAACACCTGTTGGTAAAGAACGCATCCGACAGTTTATAGCAATGGGTGGTTCACTATTCTCCATCTGCCGTGGTACAGAATTTGCCGTTCTCCAGCTTGGACTGATTGATGCCACCCTACACTATTATGGCCCCGCTGGAGTTCAATGTCATGACACACACAATGGTGAACTCGCAGTCACTGAAATGCAAGTGAATCGTGCATCTACAGGTCCGGATTTGTCAGAGGAACCTGCCTCCTATATGGTTTTCACCACCGGCGCTTCCTATATTGAAATCAATAGTGAATTAGAAATCATTCCAATCCTCTCTTATTCAGATACAGGATTGCACGGGGCAATAGCCTTCCGTTACGGACAAGGCACCATCTTTCTTTCCAGTCCGCACCCTGAATTCGAGGAAGGAAATGACCGGGATGGACTAAGTTCAGCTCACATCTCCCATTGGCCAACCTATCAAAACCTACTTGATCCCGATTCGGAATGGGACTTACTATACAAAGTAACCTGTTGGCTTGTAGAAACTTCACCGGGGGTTCCTTACGAATTGTATGCAGGCGGTCTTTTTTTGATTGGGAGCGTTTTTATCGCCCTTGCCTGTACAATTCTTGTCTATGTCATTCAAAAACGTCGTAGGTGACCTGATATTAAGCCGATTCCCACGAAGACACAAGTTCGCCAAATGGATAAGTAATGGAATTGAGTTGACTTCAAAATGGCAGAAATTGAAAAATGGCTCATCGGCCTCTTTCTTCTGAGTCTTTTTCCCTTTGCCCTGAGCTTGGAAGTTAATTCGCAACAAAGTTCACTACCCTTTCGAGATTATTGGCCCACAACAGGGTGGCGTGGTGTTCTTCCTGAAGTCCAAGGAATGAATTCGACCTTACTACAAGAATTTTGGACACACATTCGTTCAATAGGGGGTGTCGAGGGGTTCTTAGTAATTCGTAACGGGTACTTGTTGTTTGAGGGGTATGGTCCTGGTTCGAGTGTAAATCAACTCTGGCGGATCTATTCGGCGACAAAAAGTGTAACCGCCATGGCTTTTGGCCTTGCTCTGGCAGATGGGTTTGTGTCGCATGTCAACGATTCAGTTCTGGATTATTTTCCGAATCGAAGTATACAAAATCCAGATCCTCGGAAATCCAACATGACGTTATGGCATTTGCTCACCATGTCTTCCGGTCTACAGCGTAGCGATTTTGGTTTGGGCACGCAACCTGATTGGGTACAATATCTTCTGGATTCACCGATGGCTAATGAGCCAGGTGAGTTCTGGAATTATAACGGAGGCTGCAGTCATCTTCTCTCTGGGGTTATTTCCGAAACAATGGGGGTTTCAATGGAAACCCTTGTTCTGACTCGCCTTTTTACCCCCATGGGCATCTCAGTGTATGATTGGGGTGCTGATCCTCAAGGCGTCAGTACTGGAATGGCAGGCCTTAGTCTTACTTTACGCGATTTAGCAAAACTCGGATATTTGTATCTAAATAATGGCACTTGGGGCTCAATGGAACTCATATCTTCAGAATGGGTTGACGAATGTACTCACCCACACTTTGTCTTTCCATACGGTGAAGGGTATGGCTATCAATGGTGGGTAGATATCCCGGTTAATGGGTACTCGATGCGCGGGGCAGGAGGAATGCGTGTTTTCGTCCTTCCCGAACAGGATCTAATTCTTGCGTTCGGTGCCGCTCCATATGGTTCAGAAGAATATTACGCTTATTTCGATGAATACATTTTTCCGGCCATCATTGGTGAAACGACCAGTCTTCCCGTCCCACCCTTGGAGCAGGTTCTAACATTCTTGATGGGAGGAATGATTGTTACTGTTTTGATTTTCGTTGGGGTTATTATCTGGAAACAAAAAACGCGATAAGACCATTTTTAGCATGTTCAGTATATCGGAATGAATTTGCCGAACCTTCAGATGTGCAAAAACCTTTTTCTGCCGCCTTCCTAAACCTTGAATGAAGCCAAGCAACAGATTTCAAAACTTTATCTCGGTCTTATTAGGAAGGTGACAAATTATCCCTCGGGGACTCGTCGTCAGTCAGTGGGACACGAAAGAAGGACTCAAGATATTATCCAAATATCCTACCTCTTTTGACTTCGACGAGAGTGACCTGTCCCTCATGTATTATAGCTGTGCTCCTAACGCCAACGGGTCGTCCTTCCAAGTGTTTCCTTCCAATGAGGTAAAAGAACGCGCGGCTGTTGCCTGCACACGGACAACTCGCGAAGGCGCTGAAGACGATGTCTGTATTGCCGTATTATTGACTGCTGAGGAAGAAGGCGCCGCCTATGAAGAAATTCTGAACAAAACACTTCAACGGATCATAAAAACCAGCGGAAATCCCGCCAACCGAAAACGCCGATTCCGTCAAATTCTCTCTGATAGTTATCGAAAAATCGAACGGCGAGGTGGATCCCGAGATCAATCACTTTGCCCCTACATGTATGAACGACCGATCAAAACCGACGAGTTGACGTCTTTTTGCCGGGTTGTGAAAAAACAATGCTACCTGACCATCTACGAGATGCCCGGTTACCCTCAATGTCCCCGCTATATCCGTCGCCAACGCCAAATCCAACTATCCAACGCACGCCAACTCATCCGTGCCGGTATTCGACGCATCCTCGAAGACTATGACCACGAACGACAAAAATTCAAAGACAAAAAACCCGGAACATGGGGTGAACCAGTTCACGCAATCCTTGATCGGCTTTTCGCTATTCTGGAAGTAGAGGAGGAAACTGAGGAATACGCCCACAACGTCGTGGAATATGTGGGCAAAGAGGGACTCTTCCAAGGACATCCACGACCAATCATCGCTGCTTCAATTGCGTATTACAGCGCAAAACAGACTGGAGATCCAATACCCGAAAACGATATAATCGAACTTGTGGGTTGTTCACGTACATCACTTCGCCGCAATTACCGAGAACTCCGAACCATCCTAAGCTCGGATGAGAAGAAACTTCCCCAACACAAACGAAGACGACGCACCACATCGAAAGAAAAAGCTGTCACTCGTGCCGAATAATCACCTGGAGAAAACCACACCATGATTCACAATGTCTACCTGATGACCAGTGAAGGGCGGCTAGCCTTTCACCGCCAGTACTGGTCCGTCGACATCACAACCGAAGAACGCCAAGAATTCCTTGCCACTTACAAACACTTCGAATCCGAACTCGGCGGTCAAGTTGATCTTCCCATCCACGTTAAAAACATCAAATTCATCTACGCCGAAGCCGGAACCCATCTTCTCCTCGTTTTTGCCGTCGACATGAGCGACGAAGATGAAAAAATCAAAGAAACCCTGAAAAAAACTCGCGACCTCCTCATCAGCAAATTCGGTCACGAAATCGACTCCTACATTCAAAAACCCGTCCCCCTCGGTGAAGCGTTCAAAGAGTTTGCAACCGAACTGGACAACGTCATCGTTACAATGCTCAAAATCTGCCTCCTTGGTCAAGGTGGCGTTGGCAAATCCACCATGCTCAAACTCCTCACCGCCGACAGCATCCCTGGTGACTACTACCCCACCATCGCTGTCGATATTGAAACCCTCCAAGGTGTCCGATTCGGACCCTACGAGCTAGCCGTATGGGACTTTGCTGGTCAAGACCGCTTCCGCTCCCTCTGGAACTACTACCTCCGCAACGCCGACGCCGTGTTACTCGTCACCGATTCCACGCTGAAAAACGTCCTCGAAACCCGTGATATCCTCGAAATTGTACGTAAAAACTCCCCCTCCTCCATCGTCTGGGCCATTGGCAATAAACAAGACCTCCCCGGTGCCCTCGCACCCAAACTCGTCCAACGCATCCTCGGCGTCCAAGCCTACGGACTCGTCGCCATCGATCCCCGCTACCGTGAGGTCCTCTACAAAATAATCCTCGGCGCAGTCGCGGAAGCCACAACAGATTAACTCTGCTTTTAGATTTCTATCCCGTTTTTTGCGAAAAAATACAGAAAGCCACAACAAGAACCCTCTCAAATGGGGAACCGACAAACAAGTTAAATACGGGAAATCAAATAGTCAAAAAGAAGTGCCAATAGGTCACTTTAAAACCCAAAGCTACAACAAACATTTGAATAAACGGGAGATTGAAAGTATGCCAACGGGTCTAAGTGTATGCAGGTGGGATGATAAGGTAGGTCTTCGTGTGGTTGGAGTATACCCGCGAAACCTAGAAGTGTCGGAAGATGACATGCTCAGGGTCTTCACGGCACATGCCATGGGTAAGCCAGAAGCTGGCTTTCTCACCATGACTCTCGAAGGAACGAACCTCGCAGTGAGTAGTTTTTATACTGGTATCCTTCGTGGGCGTGATCAGTTTTGTATTATGTTGTTTATGGACTTGGAGGAGGAACCTCGTGCGTTTGAGGAGGGGTTGACTCTTGCTTCGAGTGAGATTGTGGAAAATATTGGTGAACCAGAGTTCGTAGAGTATCTGGGTGAAGTGTTTGAGAAGCTGAAGAGGATGGTGGAGCTGTCTGTGGAACAGCGACTGGCCAAGGTCTTCGTGGATCAGGAAACTCGGTTACTTATGCACAAGTTAGCTCGTGGAGGAATACCTGCAGAAGAGTTACGAGAATGGCTCGAATTGCAGACCGGAAAACACTATCCGGATTTAGGTCTTGTGACGTTACCACTGTTACGCAGTGGGCTAGTGGAAGAGGATTGGATTAACGCAGTGTCTGACAACTGTGTCTTTCTAGTTAATGATTTGCTCGGGGCCCGGTTTCCACCTGAGCAATCGCTAAAGCTTGCCAAAGGTGGCGGACTAAACAAAGAGCAATATCGTGAGTATGAAACCCGTATCAAGGATTTCTTTGAGGGCTATCAATGGACGGAAGAAGACACCATGATGATTGGTCAGCTTCTTCTTGATCCGGATATTTATGATGTGACCAAAACCTTGCGTCGGAAAATTACACACAAATCTGAATTGAAGGGTGTTGTCGAGAAGGAAGCATCCTTGGATAATGTGTTGCGACGCCTAGAACAGGCGCAAGTGATTACCAAGATGGGCTCAGACTCGGTTGATGTGACTAAGAAGGGTGATCCTTTGATTATATTGACCTCTGATGTGCACTTTGAATCCTTCTTTCCTGAGTTCTTGGTGCTCCGTATCCAGGAAAGGTTAGAGGCGAAGGATATTCATCCAGATATTGCTAAGCGACATCTGGAGTTGCTCAGTGAGACCTATATGCGTATGCGGGAGAAGATGAAAGAACGCAAGAAACGCAAGAAGGAAGAGGGCGAAGAAGAGCTTCCTGAAATGGAAGGTGAAATGGCACCACCGCCCGAACTCGCTGAGGCTGAACCGCCTGAAACCGCTGAGTTGCCTACCGTTGATGAAGCGGAGGCAAAACTCATCGAGAAGGAAGAAAAGCAGAAACGGAAAGAGGAAGAAAAGCGTCTGAAGGAAGAAGAAAAGAAGAAGAAAAAAGAAGACGAACTGAAGCAAAAGGAAGAAAAGCAGAAACAAAAAGAGGAAGAAAAGCGTCGCAAAGAGGAAGAGAAGCAGAAGAAGAAGGAAGAAGAACAGAAACGTAAGGAAGAAGAAAAGCGTCTGAAGGAAGAAGAAAAGCGACGCAAGGAAGAAGAGAAGCAGAAGAAGAAGGAAGAAGAACAAAAGAAGAAAAAGAAACAAAAGGAAGCTTCTTAGTTCTCAGGTCTCAATCTTCTTCAGTCATTAAGGCTTCGCTGTTGATTTGCTTTACGGATGTTACGCGCCGTCTCCCATGTTTTCCGGACAATATCGGGATAGATATTCTGTGTTCTAATCCAATCAGCTAGAAACTTTCGTGTTTTCGGATCGTTTGGGTAACCACTACCAAAATCACCATAGGTTTTATGATATTCTCGAATACGTTGATCCCTTCGAACTTTAGCAACAATTGAAGCAGCGGCTACAACGGGATAAGTGGAATCTGCTTTGTGTTCACTGATAATTTTGTTAGGAATTTTTAATTGTGCCGAAATGGTGCGGCCATAACGTTCAGCATTTACATCAGAGGCGTCGACGTATGCAATATTCCATTTGAGTCGATTCAAGACCTGCGCCATCCATTCAGCCTCTAAAACATTGAGACTGCGCTTCTTTTGGCGTTCAGCATCAATTTCTATCGCACTGATTTCAAGCACTTCAATACTAACAGCCAGCTGACGAATTCGCTGATCGAGCGATTCTCGTCGGGACGTGGTCAATTGTTTGGAGTCGCGGACTCCCCATTCTAGGAGTGCGTCTTCTTGATCAGGTGCAATAACGATTCCTGCAATAACTAACGGACCAATTACAGGACCCCGTCCTGCTTCATCTATACCTACGATTTGTTGCGTCAATCACAACACCAACTTGGGTAAATCAGCGGTTCCGAAACCATTAACAGTTGTTCAAACTTATTAGTTCTTATCCAGTGTGCTTGTGTGTGGCTTACATGACCGAGTGTAAATATCCTGAAATCTGGCTAAGCATCCTCGATGGCAAATTCCGTGTCTCTTCACGCCTTCCTCCACCTGCTCAGGTCCCTGAGGATTTTGGGTGTCTGACACCTGAAGGTGAAACCATGCCTATCTGTGTCTCCCCACTCTATGAGACTATTCACGACGCCAAAGGACGTGCCGCAACGCTCCAAGCAGACCTTCAAGCGCAGGGATGTAAAGTCCTCTTTTTCTTTGAATTGCGTCCGGCAGTTGTTGGTGATCCGCACGCAATTCGCTAGAATCCTTTTGGGATTCTTTCGGCTCTTCGTTTTCAGCTGTTTGTGCTTGTCGTGCACGTCGACGAACAATAACGCGGTAGAGAATGAAGACGACTAGGAAGACTATCAAAAGTACGACTATTAGGGTTTCAAAGAGGTCAATCATCTCAGCTAAATTATAAAACCCTACACCAATTATCCAACCTAGTAGACCCAGTGAAAAATACCTTGGTAGTGAACCTAAGAATGTAATTATTGCAAACCGTTTTGCATCTGCTCGAATCGCCCCATAAAGAAGCGAAACAACTGAAAGTGGAATAATCGGAATAGCTCTTGCTGTAAACAAGTAGATCTCATCGCGCGAAGAGTCTTCCATGTTTTTACGCATATACTCGATTTCTTCAATCGAAGTTCCAAGATATTTTCCATATCGCTCGATAATCGGATATCCACCAAAATATGCAATCCCATAACCAAAAAATGATCCAATGGTTGCGGCTAGAGCTCCAACTAACATTACACTGAATAAAATGACCAATATAGCATGTAGGGGTGGCAGACCATAAGTTAGGATAAATCCTGCAGCCATGGGAACAAGCGGAGACGGAATTGGTGCGAGGAATGTTTCAATCATGACACCAAGGAATACACCAAGCGGTCCTAGGGCTGCAACCCATGATATGAGTAAAAGGATGATACTTTCAATCCATACATCCAGGGCATGAAGCCAAGCAAGAATTGCATCAATTATCATGTGTCGATTTCCTCAACCACTTTTAGTTGTCATTGGCTGGCAAATTATTCGCCAGGGTGTTTACTCAAGATATCTTCTTTAGAAGGAAATTTGGGGTCATCGACGATAGCAATGGTACCATAACGTCCCGCAGAGAGCTCCATTTCTTCCCGGTAAGTTTTGACGAATCCGTTTTCGACTTCGACAATGACACCTTCGTCAACTTTGTCAATATCGTCATTCCAAAGAGATAGTTTGATGGTGCCAGTTTCATCACCCGCTTGAGCGGAGGTGACACGAGCTTTTCCATAACGTGTTTGCACTTCCCGGACTTGTTCCAGTGAAAGGATGCGTAAACGGATGTTGACGCTTCGGGAGGCAGAGGATAATTCATGAACTTTCATTTTCTTAGAACCTTCGTAGCAAGAATTTAACAAGGATGTATTCAAGCACACTTTTTAAGCTTGAGGGAGAGCAGGATTTTTAAAAAAGAAGGGGTTCTTCATGTCCGTCACATCAGCAACTCCGTTCAGAACACTTGCTGAAGTCTCTGAGAGCATTTTGGGAACCTCAAAACGGCTAGAAAAGATGGATTTGGGTGGGACGTTTCTATCCAAACTCTCCTCCGATGAAATTGAGGCTGGAGCATTACTCCTGATAGGGCGCTCTTTTTCACGGACAAGTCAGCGAACACTAGCTCTCGATTGGAAAGCACTCAACCAGATTCTTCAAGAGTTGTTACAACCTTCACCTGAACTTCTACGTGAACTTTTTGTACAATCTGGGGATATCGGTGAAGTTGTACACCAACTATACCTACAATCTGGAACCATCCGGCAATCAACCCTTTTCACGACACCCTTAACCATTCAAGATGTTTATGCGACGTTTATCGAAATTGCAGATGCACAGGGACCTGGGTCACGAAAACGAAAAACGACGCATCTCCGTGCATTATTCACTCGAGCAAGTCCGTTGGAAGCCAAGTATATTTCCAAACTCCTCGTCGGAGACCAACGCATCGGGTTCAGTGAAGGTTTGCTGGAAAGCACAATCGCTCGAACTCTCGATTTCCCACTTGACCTCGTTCGTCGGGCGAATATGCTCACAGGAAATATCGGCGAAGTAACACGAATCGCGTTCTTTACCGGTGTTGAGGGACTTCAACAGGTGAAACTGTGTGCTTTCATTCCGTTACTCCCAATGTTAGCAGCGCAAGCAGAGGATATTGAGGGTGCCCTGATAACTCATGAGGGAACTTCAGCTTTCGAAATGAAGCTGGATGGAGCACGTGTCCAGATCCACATGCAACGAGAAAATAACCAAACTCATATTCGTATTTTTAGTCGACGTTTAACGGATGTCACAGAAAGTCTTCCGGATTTAGTTGATCTTGTTGATAACCAGGTTGATTTGAAGAGCTGTATTCTTGAAGGGGAACTTCTCGCGGAGGGACCCGATGGACGGCCCTACCCTTTCCAACACCTCATGCGCCGATTTCGCCGTCTTCGTAAAGTTAAGGAAATGATTCGTGAAATCCCAGTGACCCTCTATCTCTTTGATTTACTTATGCAAGACAATGAGGTGCTTATCGATGTACCCTACGAAACTAGACGAGCGCGTTTGAGTTCACTGAGAGGAGATATTCCTCTAGTTGAGCAATTGGTGACTTCGGATGCAAAAGAAGCAACTGCGTTTTTTGATAAAGCAATTGAAGCTGGACATGAGGGGCTTGTAGCAAAACGATTAGATAGTCCGTATCAACCGGGAAAGCGTGGTAAGGCATGGTTGAAAGTCAAACAAACCATGGAAACCCTCGACTTGGTCATCATTGCTGCAGAATGGGGCACCGGTCGACGCCACAAATGGCTTAGTGACTATCATCTTGCCGCACAAGATACTGAAACTGGTGAATACCACATGTTGGGAAAAACCTTCAAGGGTTTAACAGATATCGAATTCGAAGAAATAACTCAGCGACTTCTAGAGTTAAAAATCGAGCAACATGGCGGAATTGTCAAAGTTCATCCCCGCATCGTTGTTGAAATCGAATACGATGAAATCCAACGAAGCCCAACCTACAAATCAGGAATGGCACTACGATTTGCTCGTATCAAGCGTTTACGCTATGACAAGAATCCAGCTGAAGCTGATACGATTCAACGAGTCCAGGAACTCTACGATTCACAGTTTCAACGA
>JAEOSV010000186.1 GCA_016840185.1 Candidatus Hermodarchaeota archaeon
CGACGAGCCCGAACTCTTGTCGAAATCACCAAGGCTCTTCGAAAGGAAGAACCCCTGCCAATGCACCTTGTCGATGCCTTAGATAGTTTCTTCCCAGACGATGAAGACGCATCATTACAAGTCCTAGAAGAGGATCAAGCAGAACCACCCCCAGATGACTCCCAACCCGAAGAACTTGAACCGACCATCGAAAAGGGGTCGTCTTCAAAGGACGACAATGTTGTTGGCTTAGCTAGTCATCAGCTACTCAATGGGATATCCATTGCCTGTACTATTGTCGAGATGCTCGATAGAACAACACAGAGTATTCGAATTATGGTGCAAAACTTCACGGATGTCAAAACGGTCACAGTTGGCACTGAGTCATGCGACATAAACCTCCTTGACCGGCTCATCTCCAAAGCCAAAGAAGAGGTGAAGATTCGAATCATTATCCGGGAACCAGAAGCCTTTGGTGCCGCCTCCAAACATTTCCAAGAAGCCGTTGAAAAGCTCTTACAGGAAGCTCCAACCATCGAAATCTTAGTCTGCGCACAAATGCACATTAAATCCATGATCATTGACGAAGCCGAGGTCCTAGAAGGCAGCGCCAACTTCACAGCTAAAGGACTCTCCGGAATTGGAGAACAGGCTACATGGACCAATAATCCCGAATTCGTCACTCAGTTCACAACCCGGTTTGATCAATATTGGGTGCACCAAAGTTCCGAATGCACAGCCTGTAAGAATCGGACCTGTGAGGTCCACCCGCTCACCCGACGAGTCCAGTCGTAACCCTCTCTCACTGATAGCAATATGCAGACCATTATTTTAGGTGTGAAAGAATTATCCACCAACCAAAGATATCCCCTCAGGAAAAGTGAAAATCAACGGCTTCTAAGTCGTTATTTTCTTCTAAAATTGGTTAAGACTATTTGAAATCCGAAATAAGCTTATCATGGCTACTAATTCTCTTTTTATCTGGGTTAGAAAGCTTCCTGCAAAACATATCGTGGGCTTTATATATCGAACAGGGACTTTTCCAGACTTTCAAGAGCAACCGCCGAGTAGGGGGCGAATCAACTCTTGGCGACGACGGCACGTACACAACAAGATACAAAAGAAAAACTCAGCACGAATCAACGCCGGCACCACCGGTTAGAAATGAAAAAACGGCTGACTACGGTCCAAACAGATATCATTCAGTTGACAGACCGAACACCACTAATACCAAAGCGAATCCAATTTTATGATGATGATATCCTAAACAATCCAGGATTCTGTGGCCACTATGATAACAAGGAGTTACACGTGGCAACTCAACTCTTGAAGCGACCACTTCTTCTCGACACAGTTCTTTATCGTGAAATGTACAACTCTTTACTTCCTCCACTCGTTAGAAACGTGCCAGAAAGCGGAGATCTGGGACTCCTTTGTGCTTTTCAGCACACCACTGAAAACGAACATGAACAGTTTCTCAGATTATGGCAAGTCGTCTCCCCTCGTCGATTTTATGGTGATGTTGTTTACAACGCGCCTATTTCATTTCCACTCTTTAATCGAGTAACGCAGGGCACATTTTTACGTCACGTGATTCCCATCTTTGAAGAGCTTGAACCTGGTGTGAGCCCACTTACTTCTCGTGAATATATCGATTTGCTAGAAAGTTTCATGTTGAATTATGCTTCATCGCTGAATGAACAAGAGCTCCGAGTTCTTCATTTAATTTTAGAAAATCCAACGTCATCGCTCCGTCAACTGAAAAAAATCACGTCCTACTCGATTGGGTCACTAAGTAACTATGTGACTGGATTTAGAGAGAAGTTGCTCTTCTCAAGATTTTACCGGATAAATTTCCCACGGATTCGCCTCAACCATGTTGCAGTACTTGCTTATCCAGCTCCTGGAAGTCGCGTCTCACGTTATTTGGAACAATGTCCTTATCTTCGGAAAATCCATCGATTTGGTGGAAGTGGCGCACCGTATCTGCTTAGTTATACTCTTCCACGATTACGCCTTCGACGTCTTCAGGAATGGCTTCAAGAACTGGTTGGCCTTGGACATCTACTTCGCTATCGATTCTATCCGCTAAGTGGTGTATTCAACGGTTACAATCTCCGTAGTTATCTTGCCCATAATGCCGATGTCCCAGTTGCCAACCGTTTTCGATGGGTTGCCTGGATTCGCTACCTTCGCGACGTCCTGATTCGAGATGGATATGGCGAGGTTCTTCTCCAACCCTACATCTACGAATATGACGATCCAAACATCGAACCTGCAGAATTAGATCCTCTTGCCCATCAACTTCTCACCCGTGTCACACCGGATCATACAGCAGAAGAGTTAGCCCAGCTCCTTGGGGGCTCGGTTCACACAATTCGCCGCCATCTCAAATCCCTCTTTCGTGAACGTGTCCTTTTCGAACGCCCCGATATTTCCATGCACCATCTAGGGCTAAATGAAACCATATTCATCATACTTGAAGGAAATGAAGAGCTTGTTCGGAATTTCTTAGCAGGTTGTCAAGATGCACCACTGTATGGCGGTTCAATATTTCACCACCCTACACCAGGATGTATTGTGGCCTTTGGGCTACCCACAGGGTTAGCCCTTAGAGTGGGTCGCGAGTTGAATCATCTCTTTCTTGAGCAAAATGAATTCGATGCAGCAGTATTCTATGGAAGCGGTGCCAAAGATTTCATCATGACACAAGTACGTCGGCGCTGCCAGTTCAATTTCGATAGTGGTCAATGGCAATGGTACAGAGAATACTTCCCCACCGCCTTTGACCATGTTGAATCCCAAAGCAGCGAATTCCACGAAACGAGGAGAGTCCACTTTACCGGTTAATCTATTGTGAGGAGGAAAAAAAATGAACGAACCTTATGAATCCCCAACCCCCGTTAAAACCCTTGAAGCCAAGACACTTAGTAAACCACGTAAGCGACGTGGTCCTGGGCGTGGAATTGGTGAAAAACGTATCACTCAAGAACGGCTCAATGAACTTGACACCCTTTTCCATAACCTTGAGCAAATCCACGCTTTCCTAATCCAAGAGGGACATTCCATCATAAACGAGAGTGGTTCAATGCTGTCATCTGGTTCACATCAAAATCTTGATCGAATGCTCGTGCTCTTAGAAGACTTTCTCTGGATACTCAACTGTGCAATCGCAAAAAATGGTGGAAACCCACGGCTTCTCAAATAAGTCTCTGTTGGCGACCCGCGGTTGGGCGAATAGTCCGCAAACTATCTAATTGTTCTTCATAACCTAGCAGAAAGGCATTGAAAAGAGCGGCTGGGACAATAGGAATTTGATCATGAAACTGAATATCTTCCGCCATCATGGTCACCAACATCGGAATCAAAACTGCATCTTGCCAATCCAAACAACCAACAGCAGCCTGGAATTGGGCAAAGTGGTTCGCTAGGGTTTGGGTGCGATGGAGCTGATTTTCAGAAGCTGTTCGAAGACTTGAAGCTTTTCCACTCCTTACACCATACTGTTTACAGTCAATGCAAAATAATACTGGTTTTCGTCCTGCTACGATGTCGATTTCATACCGACGATTGGTCGAAAATCGAAACCGATGACAAACATGAAACTCATGGAATGTTAGAACATGGGCAACAAATTCTTCAAATTCCTGCCACGTTAATGCTGCAAGAACGGGGCGATTAGGCTCTCCCAGTTGCAAAGCACGAATTGCTACACGAACCTTTGCATAGCCTGGGAACATCCAACGGTTCTCCTCCTTTTGAAGAAGCTGAACAGATTCAAGCGATTGAAACAGAGTTAATGCCTGAAGGTCGTCTGGAAGTTGATCGAGTTGAAAAGTTGATTCACCTTTTGTCACCGTCAAAAGGTTACAGAGTTGTGATCCATTACTGAACGAGGAGAGCACACGCTCTTCATCATTCAATGAGTTCAGACACATTCACCCCTAGTCACTCAGTGCCAAAAGGTTGGGTAGTGCTATATCTCCAACTCTCGAAGAACTTCTCGAATTTTCCGGAGGGCGTTATTGACTGCTCGAATATAGAAACGAGTATCTCGTGGAACTAAAGCGGCTAAGACGACAGGTCGATTATCTTCTAAGAGGGATGACTTACAAACTAACGAACCCTTCTCGCATCGAATCGTTATATCTCGAATCATCCCCAGCTTGAGTTCGTCTCTTGCTCGATCTGCTGTATTGAACACAAAGCTTCCCATCGCCGCAGCGACTTTTTCATCAACACCACGACTTACGGCTGAGGCGATTACAAATCCTTCGTCAGTGGCAACAATGCTCGCTTTGACTCGACCTGTTTTGTTCAGTTCCTCTAATATCTCTGTAAGTGAATCTAACGTTGAGGACATAACAGTTCCTCCGATATCCAGTTTTACTCCGCTGCAGTACTTCTTATTTCTCACAACAGTTTATAAATTCCGCTTGCGTTCCACTTTCTTCTCTCAAAAAGGTAAGATTCTCAACGCGTAAGCTTTTAGACAACTAGTTCCTCAACATTTCCAAGTAATGATGTGATACAATATGAGCCTAGCCGTCCACCAAACATGGATTATTTTTGCAACGCTTTTTCTCACTATCTGCTCGGTCCTGTTGCTTCTCTTCCGTCATTACCTTCCTTGGGCTTTCAAGTACAACGAAGCTTTTCTTTCACTGTTTGGTATTGAATCCGATCATTCATCTTGGTTTCAATATCTTTTCAGCTGGCTCATCGGCACCTGCATGGCAACAGTCGTACTTACACTAATCGTCAACATCAATGAAGCCATCTTCATCGTTACTGGGCTCGGTGGAATCCCCTTTGATCCTGTTATTGTCCCATTAGCTTTCGGAGGTATCATCTTAGCCATCCTCCTAATTGCTGTGGCACTCATACCCCTCATGGTCATGCCCCTTGCCCCCGCCTCTGCATTGGGTATTCTGCTCCTCCTTCATAGATATGGCATTCCCTACGATTTCTTCTATCTACCCAGTCTCCTCACAGTCTTCATCTACTTTGCCGCAATCGCCGTGGGCTTCGTCGGAGCATTTCTAGCCCTTTATCTGCTCATTCGTACCTATCTTGCAGCTCCACTGCTCAACCGACTCCAAACGCAAAGCGAATCTTCAAGCATTACACAGGAAGACAATGTATCCACGCCATCGGAATAAAAAAAAGAGAGAGGAGGACAATCCCCCGCAACACACTCGCCGACGGAATTGTCCCAGTCCTTGTTATTTAGCTAATGGGGGTTTGATTAACTAAAAGTCGTAAGCCATCAAGGTTTTTCGCTTGTTGGCTTTAGCCCGGTGAGTAGCCTTGGTGATGGCGTCTTCGACAATCTGATCGACTGCCTCGTATGCATCACCTGAAACATTGAACCCCATCTTGTGGGCTTTTCCAGCAACGGCTTTTTTGACAATTTTATTTACGACCAATTTTATTTCCTCCAACTTGAAGAAACGGCTTCTCCTCCTACTTAATAACAAGAAGAAACGCCGCTAGAATTGGGTTTGGCGCCTTCTCCTTTAAAAAGGTTTGGGTCGCCCTTATTTCCCTTATAAACTATATAAATCGGCTTTGTTTTCGGAATTGAGGCATTTTATTCTCTGAAATTCAGGCCCTGTTCCTCTAATGCCTTTTCTAAAACCCGTTGGCGTTGTTCGTAATTTCGAAGGGCTTCACCGAGCATGGGGAGCAGTTCAAGATCTTCTCCTTTGAAGGTCTTGTTCAGAGTTTCGAAGGCTGGAATCATATCCGCACCAATCTGTTGGGCTCCCACCGCCGCCATCAAAAACTCTTTGCGATGTTCTGGTGTTGTGGCGGTTTCGCTTTTGGCTAGGAACCAGTAAAATATGCTCTTAATGAGTTTGAACGCCCAGAGAATACCAAAGAATTGCCACATCTGAGCCTTAGGGTCCTTCGGAATTTCGAGGAGCTGCTGAAGAATTGAACCCACTTCTTTTCGAGCCCCCTCAAACTGCTCAACTGCTTCCGCAAAATTCCCTTGCTTGGCTAATTCGCTTCCAGCGTTCATCATTTCAAAATACTGTTTAGGGAGTGCATGAATCATTTTTCGAGTGAGAAATTCTTCTTCAATTCTTTCTTTGTTATTAATCGGATCTTTTTCGGGCACGTCGCACATATCCCCCTTCTTCAGCCAATTCTTTGAAAAGCATCCAATCCTCTTTGGATAGTCGTAAGAGTTTAGCCGCTTCACCATCCGGCAAGGTTTCTGAATAAGCGAGGAGTTTGGCAACATCATCAATACGATCTCGCACAGTTAGAAACGCGGTTTCAGCCAGATTGCGAAGCTCAGCACCACTTTCACCCAGGACCTTTTCGGCATGAGCTACTGCTTCAGCGATATTCAAAGATTTGGTTTCAAAACCAACAGGGAGTACGATATGCTCTTCCACAAGTAAACACACGTAAATGAGACCTCGGTTCGCTGAATCAGCGAAGGTTTCTTCATACGCTCGGTTGGGGAGACTGAGAATGAAAGACATATTGGCAGGGCGATCACGTAAAACCTGAAGAGCTGCACCGGCGTCATCAAAGTACATCACCGGTATACGACGTCGACGCATCGTTTGGAGCGCTCGAATCACTGATTGATTTCGAGATTTCCGACCCACTGCTAATATCGGTGCGCCTCTGAGCAGCCCATAAAGAAGGATGTCAAGGCCAGGTCCGAATCGTCGCCAAAGCCGAATTATCGCAGGGCGGAGTTTCATGGGTTCTTGAGGTTTTTCGAAGGTGGGCAAATAATCTTGAACAACCTCTCGGGCAACAGGATTAAACTCCCGAAAAGGAGCAACTTCACCTGTCCATCGGCGCAAGTCTTTCTGATATCGGTCGAGGAACAATGCGTTGAGGGTCTTCAAGACTGCCATGATGGAAACGTCATCATCTTCTCGATTCGCCAGCGCAACGCTGAGAACAGGATCTGCAAAATCCCAAACAAATTGAAAATTACCTGTCTCAATGGATGTGACATCGTCAGCAAGAAGGTCCTGTCCAAACATTCGTAGAGCTGATAGAAATCCCGAGACAAGTTCAGGGCTTACATTCACTTCCATCGGACCAAATCCGACTGACGTTAGCACGAGTCCACTTTTGTGAAAATGATACAATTGGTGAATCATTTTTCTTCAACAGATACCTTAAGCTGCTTTGAACCTGTAAGCCCACTACCGGTAATTCCTAAACCGCAATTAATAGCTTCCGCACAAATCTCAATGATGGAATTCTCATTGCGGAAGGAGAAGCATCTAATTTCAATGTGTGGTTTCTCGACACCTGCGAACTTTTTCATCCCTTTTTCATTTTCTCTTTGTAGTAAGCTAGAATATGAAAATAGATAATCTCCGCAGGATTTTCCATTTGGCTCATAATTTTTCGGGCGCGTCGCCTGTGATCTGATTGATATTCTTTACGGTTTTCGAGAATTTCTAAAGCCTTGGAGGCGGCTTCATCAGGATTTGGTAAACGGTACAAAAGTTGCTCCTTCTCAAGATACTGGTCCGTAATGAGATGATCTCCCGGAAAACAGGAGATAACGGGGACGCCTAACAGGCTGGCTTCTTGGTTCATCGTACCGCCGGCACCAACCAATAATTGGGTCGATGCAAGTAAGCTCGGGGCATCAACTACTGCATCGGGAAGAATGATGGTATCTCCAAAGCGACTCCGCATGGCCTTCCGTTGTTTTTGATACCGACACAACACCACCAATCGAAGGTCAGGATACTTCTTTGTGATGGCTGAAATTACCGGATTTGTAACCGGGTTAGCTTCGTCAGCTCTACCATGCAAATAAGCGGCTTGGACCTCTTCAGGACGGATGATTACATACTCTGAATCGGTGTCTAACCCTAATTTCACCAACGCTTGGGTATCCGGTGTAAAATCCTGAAGCCAAGCAACGGGATCCAGTCCGTGGTAAGTGTTGATCTTCTCGTTAGGTACACCTGACTTCGACCATGCCTTCTCCATTATCCAAGGTGTGAACAATGTATTCGAGAAGGGGATAGTCAATTGTGCAACAAACCGGGAATGGGGCGAATCATTCGCAGTAAAGTATGGAATACCTAATCCATATGCCACTCGGGCGCCTTCGGGGGATGCAAAACTAAAAGCTAAATCGGGTTTGATCGAATTCACATGGGTGGTGAGTTTAACCACCCGTTTCGCACTAGCAAGAAGCTTCTCGTAAAGATCAGCACCGCCATGTCTCCCAATTACTTCTGCGGAGATACCCAACAGTTCAAGTTTTTCCGTCACCTCGGAATATTCACGTGTGGTGTACACAACATCAAAGCCATGGGCCTCAAATTGTTCACCGATTTTACTGCAGAATAATGCCTGTTTTGGTGTTAAGGGATCAAACCAGATACGTGTCAACGGTATTCACTTCACTGATGTTTCTCTTATGGAGACCTCCCCTCTTCTTTTATTTGATGTTTATGTCTATCACTAAACCTATTAGTATGGATTCCTTCCTACGTCGCCAATACGGAGGTACCATAATGATTGATGAGGAACAATTACGTCGGACTGTTGAAACGCATCTTGAGAATGCAGAAGAGTATGTTCGCAAAGGTCAACGCCAACAAGCCTTCATGGAATTTGAAGAGGCGGCGGCAAAACTTGAAGCGGCTGAAAAAATTGGTCAACTCGAACAACTCTGGGGGCATGCTGCAAATGGATTTGGTGCGGCGGAAGCTCCTCGAGAAGCGGGGGACAGCTTTCTACGATTGGCTGAACTTGAAGTTAAATCCGGACGCCAAGAGGCGGCCCGCGAATCCTACTTGAATGCGGCGAATTCGCTTTTTAGAGTGCGCGATAAAAATCAAGAATTATGGATTACCATTACTAAAGCGGTTGAAGTTGCGATTGAGCTTTCTCTTGCCTTAGAAGATGAATCGATGGCTATTGAATTACTTTACAAGAATGCGACTATACATCAGCGGGAAACGGGCTTCACCTTCGATGCCATCAACGATCTCGAACGTGCCCAGCAGATTCTAGAGAAGGAGCCCAATCATCCTCTCGCTCATGAGATTCAGGAGAAACTCCAAGAACTCATCGATCATCAATCTTAAAAAAACGGATAACCAAATCCCCGCGTAACTGGTTCTCCGTGCCTGGCTGTCAACGGATGAGCCCAGCTACGCGAGGGCTTGGCGGCTCTGCTGCATGACCCATTCTAGCTCTTCCTCTGTGAGTGCGGGGTGAACTGGAAGGGACAACACTTCCTTTGCTGCTTTTTCAGAAACAGGCATCAACCCTTCCTTATACTGAAAGAGTCGACGATAAATCGGAGTAAGATGAAGTGGCACTTCGTAGTATATAGCTGCACCAATTTTGGCCTTATACAACGATTTCTGAACAGCATCCCTGCTTCGAGGTGCAGGTATCTGAATTGTGTACAAATACCAATTATGGGTCGCCCACGGCGCCACTGTGGGTAACCTAATACCTTCAATATCATGAAGCTGTTTAGTCAAATACGCCGCGTTAGCTTTTCGTTTCTTCAGGAACTCAGGGATTCGTTTGACTTGAGCTTCACCAATCGCCGATTGAAGCTCAGGCATTCGATAGTTATGGCCCAACTGCACATATTCATA
>JAEOSV010000020.1 GCA_016840185.1 Candidatus Hermodarchaeota archaeon
AGGACGAATTGGCAATCTTGACTCCCTTAAACCTCGTCGGCGTCGAAAGGTGATTGAAGGATTCCACATCTCCCATCAAGTAGAAAGGGATTAACTTCGTGTGATTAGTTCCCACGGCGATGTGTTTCGATTTGTGAAGTCGAATCAGCCCACCTTTTCTATCCATTAACGTGTCCAAATCCCACTAGAGCCTGTCGGGAACCCCACCGGACATAAAGACATATTACCCCCAAAATCACATCAGCAAACAGGCAAGTGTACATCGATGATCTGCGCGATTGGAAACATCAACATGGACTGGATTTGCACTCTCTCCCACCTTCCAGTTCATGATGAGAAAATCAACATACAATCCCTAACAATCTATCCAGGAGGAGCTGCGAGCAATTCCGCCGCAAGTCTCGCACGGCTCGGATCAGACGTCGCAATTTTTGGTCATGTGGGAGATGATGCTGAGGGTCACGAAGCCCTTCAGGCCTTGAAAAAGGAAGGCGTGGACACTTCGCGAGTAATGATTGAAAAAGATCTCACGACGGGTCTCGTGATTATTCTGGTTGGTGAAGAGGGGCAGACGATGAAGCTCCGTTACCGTGGTGCTAATACCCGCCTTGTTCCTGAGGAGATAACCTCAGCACTTCTGAAAGATATCGAGATTGTATATGCAGCAAGTGTTTCCATCCCGATTGCAAGGCAAGTGGCAGCTGTATGTAAGAAACTAGGCGCCAAATCAGCAATTGATGTGGGTGAAGAGCTGACGAAACAATCCCTTAATGACGTTCGGGATTTAATTTGTAGTTACTCGATAGTGTTCATGAACCAAGTTGTTTTTGAGCGGATTTTTGAACAGAAGCCAACTGAGAAGAACGTGCAAGCGGAAATCGGAGGAAACCTCGAAATCCTAAACATCACTCTTGGACGGAATGGTTCCATTACTGCAACAAAAGATACTGTCTTCAAAACTCCCGTCTTCCTGGTTGAAGCTGTGGATACTACAGGCGCAGGAGATGCGTATGCGGCAGGCTTCATCCATTATTACCATGAACACCAACCTCTTGAAGAAGCCGCCAAACGGGCCGCAGCCTGCGCAGCCTTTCAAATCACCGCAGCCGGGGGACGAGCAGGTTTGCCGACAGCGCAGCAGATAGAAGAATTCATTCAAGCCCGAAAATAGCTAAAGGACCTTGTGCATTGCGATGGGAATTAAGGGACAAAAGTAATGACTACCGCAATTGGTGAGTGCGAAGCAATTTCGTAGGAAACTGATCCAAGAAATCCGCGGATACGTCCTGGCTTCCGATGTGCGCCTAATACAATAAGGTCGACATTTTCTTTTTCCGCAAATTCTAGTGTCGCTTCTCCAATCTTCTGAGCAGCTAGATGCTTAGATGTAAGCGAAAGCCCCGTTTGCTCAGAGAAAATTGCAATATCGTCCATGAACAGTTCACGCTGTACTTTAATTTCAGGGGAGCCTAAAGGAGTGGAATTCTTCACAGCTGGAAAAGGAGTTAGGCTCAATGCAATCAACTCCGCCTCTTTCCCCGCGCTGCTCTTCTTTATTGCGGCGGCTAACCGTAATGCAAGCTGATCCTTGGCTGTACTTCGAATTGGCAATAGAATCTTTTCGAGATTAGACTTGAAGTCTTTCGAAAAATCGTCAACCCAAGAAGCTACAATAATTACCGGAATGTCACTTTTACGAGCTACTCGACGCACAGTGGATCCTAACAGCCGTGAATGAATATGACTGTGTGCCGCAGACATGACAATGAGATCTGATGGCTCTTTGTGACTCGATTTTAAAATGGCATCTGAGGCCCGGACTCGGGTGACTATCTCTTCATCAACTGGTACTTTTAGTGACTTCGCAAGCCCCTTCGAATAATCGATTAAGCGATTTACTAATTTCATCTTTGACCTACGAATTCTTTCCCGACAATGAATCAAAGATACTTTCGCTTTAGATTTCTCAGCGAGGTTAAAGGCTAGTTGAATACTATTAACCTCTGCGGGAAACCCTTGGAGAGGGACCAGAATACGGGTCATCTTTGGTTCAGTCCATTCTTTTGCACATAGGAAACTCAATATCAACCGACTCCGTTTGCCGTTGATGACGTGAGGGCTAGTATAAAAAGTGTATTGGTGCTTTGAATGAAAAAACCCCGCCATAAATCTCCGATTTTAGGAAATTCGTCGTGTTGCATTCTTGATAGCGGATTCAAGTTCGGAAAAGTTGAGTTCATCAGGAAAAACAGGGACGTTATCCATGTCTTCAAGGCTGATCGAAAGAATGTACCAAATTGTTTTGACTAAGGATTCCCGAAATTGTCCGCTTGGAACCTCGATGACATCTTGGCACAATTTATCAAGAGTACGACTTGCATGTGTAGTTTTCTTTTGCCCATGAACTGCAAGGAAGACGGGAGTCCACCGTTCATAAAAAAACTTCAGCCCATCATAAATATTCGTGCTAAAGAGCTTACGAAGTGCTTCGTTTTCCACACCGTTGGACGCAGCGTTCACTACTTCGTCGATTCGAGGAATGAGAACGTCTGCAACAAATGCTTCAAGTTGTGCTGTTGGTGTGGCCATGGAGACCCTCCATCGGTATCCATTGGAAAAAAGAATACAAAATGGCACAATAAAAATCCTTATGCAATACCTACAACTAATAGATGAACAATTGTTTAAACCATAATATTTACTAATCCCAGACTATCCTTTATACTGCTGCACTATATTTTATATTTAATATTTTAATAATGATATTTCTGGAGTTATTACCTTATTGCTAAAAGTATTATGTGTTACATGTTTTCCTTAATATAATCTTATTTGTTACAACCATATAGTGAAACATTCATACCCACATTATGGTTTTTGTTTATGTTGAAAGAAAAATTTATTATTTGTTATAAATTAAAAATTATCTTATCTGCTTACGTATCGATAAACACGCATCGATAAGAATCAACGTATGTAATGTCTTTACAGCAGAATTCAAGGCTTATTTCAAAGGATCATCATTCAAGAGCCTGAAGAAATTCCTTTGTCTCCTCACCATCTTCAACGAGAAGAATGCTTTGAGCTCCCGCTCTTTCATAGTCATATCTTCGAGCAATTAGCATTGCATGAAACTTTTCACGACCTGTCGATGAGCTGCCCCGCCAAATGTAAATCTGATCAAAGGTATCCAAGATATACACGTCGTCGGATTTTAAGCTCTCCTTGCTCCGGGGAACCTCAATGAATAGATGTACACCGCCGACGATGTTTAATCGGAAGAGCTTGAACTCATGTGTCTCCAATATTACTTTCTTTAGAATGCCTTCAGTATCCTGATCGGTTATTGTAATCTTTCCTCCGAACAATTCAAGGAATGCTGGAGGTTCACTTCGAGCATCAACGGTGACAAGTTTTGCTACGCCTTTGCGGTCTTGGTCACGCCAAACCGATGTCACAGCGCCGATGAAGCGTTCATCTACCGAAGCTTTACTGCCACACCACAAGTAGATGATGGGCCCCGTATCAATAAGGTAACAGTCACCATCACCAAAATCATTAACCATATTATCAGGGACGCGGATGACGTGACCCCGTTGAATATGGTACTTTTCAAAATCAGCCATGTTTCATTCCACCATTTAAGGAATCCTGTTATCGACAAAAATTGTCTTCGGTTCCTTAACTAGAATGGACTCGAATATGCGTTTTTAATCTTCCCTCGAAATTGTGGATAGTTGTGGAAATTGAGTTTGTGCTTCTCTTTCAGAAGCACTTTATTAAATTATGTTAAGTTCTTTTCCAACTTTTTCAAAGGCTGTGATTGCGCCGTTCAAATCCTCTTTGGTGAGTGCGGCGTTCATCATGACGCGAATACGTGCTTTGTCACGAGCAACCATAGGAAATACAATGGGTAAAGCGAACACTCCTTCTTCGTACAGACGGATGCTGAATTTCTGAGCAGCGTCGCTCTCTCCAATCATCACTGGGATAATTGGTGTTTCACTCATGCCGGTGTTGAATCCGAAATCGTGCATAGAGCTAATGAAGTACTCGCGGTTCTTCCAGACGTTTTTTACATGCTGTGGCTCTGTTTCAAGAATGTCAATCGCTGCAATGCAGGCAGCAGCGACAGGCGGAGGATGGGAGCCGCTGAGGAGCCAGGTGCGGGATTTGTTGTAAGCGAATTTCCGGAGGTATTCGCTTCCCGAAACGTGACCACCGACGACACCGAAGGCTTTGCTGAATGTACCCATTTCGACGTGGACATCTTTGTGGGTAAGGTCGAAGTGGGAAACAATTCCGCGTCCACCCTTGCCCAGAACCGCTTCACCGTGGGCGTCGTCAACATAGATCATAGCACCGTGGGGTTTACAGATTTTGACAATTTGGTCTAATGGAGCGATATCGCCATCCATACTGAAGACACCATCGGTGATGACGAGGATGCGCCGATAGGTGGGCTTGTGTTTTTTCGCTTCGTTGAGAACTCGACCCAGATCCGGAACATCTGCATGTTTGAAAATTGCTCGTTCAGCGCGGGTTAGTCTCACACCATCGATGATGGAACCATGGTTGAGTTCATCGCTTATGATGAGATCGCCTTTGCCGACGAGCTGAGGAATGAGGCCTGCGTTAGCAGCAAATCCGGTTTGGTACACGAGGCTAGCTTCGGCGCCTTTGAATTGGGCAAGGCGACTTTCAAGCTCTTCGTGCAAATCCATGTTCCCAGCGATCGGACGAACACTTCCACTCCCAACGCCGTGAGTTTTAACAGCATCGATTGCAGCTTGTTTCAGTTTAGGATGATTACTTAATCCGAGGTAATTGTTACTGCAGAGCATGATGACTTCTTTACCGTCAACCAAGGCTCTGGGAGAGCTGGGACCTTGAAGCTCGCGGAGCCTCCAATCAAGGGCTTGTTTGACCAGCTCCTCATATTCATCTTTGAGAAAAGCAATTGGATCGCGAGTCATTTCATCGCACCTTGGGAGCAACTCTACCTTATGACTTTTAAATTGTTTTAGAGTTCCATGAACCCACTTCCCGAAAAAACATAAACCGATCTTTGAGGAAAATGAGTGTGTCAGAATTTGTTGCTATTCTTGACGCAAGGCTGTTCGGTAAGCCCAGATTTGAGCAGAAAAAACTCCAGCCTTCACCGCAGGGTCACGGTGCATAATTTGGGTTGCTGTTTCAAGTGAGTCAGTTTCGAGGATAACTAGCCCAAATGTTGCGTCATCGCATCGTCCGGCGAGTTTGAGGATGCCCTCAGTGAGTAGGTGTTTCAGGTATTCAAAATGCTCAGCGATGACAGCGTTTTCTAGCTCAGTTGCTGTTTCATTGAAATTGGGTCGAGGAGGTTTGAGCATTATCACGAATTCACGGTTTACTGACATGATAGTAACCTCGGAGTTATATGATTTTTTTTGGGCGTGTTTCATCCTAGGTATCTCAGCTACACACGTCATTTATTACTTGTTACTGAACGATAGTAGTATTCAGTGGTCCACGCAAAAGTAGCATGGTGGGAATATCAATGACTGACAAGTCAGTAATTATCATTGGTGCTGGTTTGGCGGGGCTAGCAGCCGGTTGCTATGGGCAAATGAACGGCTTTCACACCCGAATTTTTGAACACCATACCACCGCAGGAGGTGTCGCCGCTTACTGGAAACGGAAAGGATACTTGGTTGATGGTGGCATTCATTTTATGATGGGCGCACCACCAGACACTGAGATTGACACCCTATACCATGAGATGGGTGTAAGTCAGGTGAAACTTGAACCTCTAACTAGTATTGGGAAAGTCGTTGATGAGGTTACAGGCCGTAGCCTTGAAGTCACTCAGGATCTAGACCAGGTTGCACACGATTTGAAAGCCATCTCTGCGAAGGATGCAAAGACCATTGACTGGTTGATCAATGGTGTCAAAGAGATGCAGGGTCAGAATCTCTTCAGTATGGGTTTTGGAATTGCCAAAGAGCTAATGGGACGATTTGGCACGTTAAAGATGGGGTGGGAGATGCGGGGATTTCTCAAATACATGATAGGCAAAAATAACCAGTCAGTTCGAGATTTCTGTGAAAAGACCCCCATTCATGATCCTTGGCTAGCTAGGATTCTTCAAGATTTATTTCTGCCACAGGTTCCGGTTTGGTTTATCAAAATGTATCTAGCCCTCATGGGAGACGGTCACTTAGGGCTTTTGAAAAATGGATGCCAAGAATTTGTAGATCTTTTCAACAAGCGATATTTAGCACTCGGTGGTGAAGTTACCTATCGAGCCCTCGTCGACAAAGTCCTTGTAGAACATAATCAAGCTGTCGGTGTACTTCTCGCCGATGGCACTGAACATCGTGCCGATTATGTAATTTCAGCTGCAGACTATTACAGTACCATCTATCAGCTGCTTCAAGGACGATTTGTTAATTCTAAAATTCAAGCACGCTTCGACAATTGGCCTCCGCTAGATCCATTACTTCAAGTCAGCTTTGGAGTTAAGTGGGAATTTCCGGATGATCCCTGGATCGTGTTGTTTCATTTGCAAGAGCCGATTGAAATTGGTTCCAGAGCCGTGAAATCCCTTGTAATGCGAATCTGTAATTATTCCCAAACTTTTGCTCCAAAGGGACATACATTGATTCAACCTATGCTTGAAACTGATTGGGATTATTGGGTCAAACTCCGCGAAGACAAAGCACAGTATAAGGCGGAGAAGCAGCGGATTGCCGACGAATGCCTCCAACGACTTGAACGGCATTATCCGGGTCTGAATGGCCAAGTTGAAATGACCGACGTGGCAACTCCCCATACCTATTGGCGATATACTCGCAATCATCAGGGTTCTTACATGGGGTGGAGCCCAACTCCTAAACTACTTACTCAACTAATTGAACGAACCCTCCCTGGACTCTCACACTTCTACCTTGCCGGACAGTGGGTGACTCCCGGAGGAAGTGTCCCAGCGAGCATGATGACCGGTCGACATGCAATTCAGATTATCTGTCAGCGAGAAAAACAAGAATTCACAACCACTCAAGCCTAGGAGCATAAGGCTTTAGACTACACAAACAACTCTTAGTCTGACAAATATGAGCGATCCACTGGGAACACCTTCACGTGTTGATTTTGGTCGTATTGCTGAGGACTACGAAGTCACCCGAGGTATCCCCGAGGCATTTATGAATGAAATCATTGAAGATATCATCCACACATGTAAATTGACATCAACTAGCCTTGTGTTAGAGTTAGGCTGTGGAGCCGGACGATTCCTGCGTGCTTTAGCCAGTAGAAAAGTACCTGTTCTGGGTCTTGATATCTCAAAAGGGATGCTCGAAAAGGCTTGTTCGAACCAGCGGTCAAGTAGATTTTTACGCTCAAATCTCGTTTCAGGCGATGCCGTTGCCATTCCAATGAATCAGGGTACATTCACGGCAGTCATGGCAATTCATTTTTTCCATTTGTTGAGTGACTGGCGGGACGCTATTAATGAAACCGTACACGTTCTTGGCTCGGGTGGAACAATCGTCACAGGGTATGTGGAATCACATACATCTCAATCATCCTTGCACCAACTCTGTCGTAAGCGGAGAGATGAGCTAGGTTATTCGGCTGAACCGCTGGGAGCGCATCCGCCAGAAGTAATTTCAGAGTTGAAGAAACAAGGTGCGAGCGTTACTACGCATAACTATCAAACCAGCATTGATGTTCCACTAAGTGTCACCTTATCGTATTTAGAACGACGTGTCTTTTCATCTACGTGGCGTAATCTCCCTGATGTGGTTTATCGCCAAATTATGCAAAATGTCCGGGAAGCAGCTACTTCCCAGTTTAAGAATCTAGATGACGTGGAGCACCTTCAAATCGCTGCTGAACTCCATTTTATTACCTTTAAATGAAAGAGAGCCCTTACCATTGAGGGATTAGACCCACTTTTGCAGCCTGTTTTGATAGAATTAGGTCATAGCCTTTTTCAAGATCTTTCATCGGCAACCGATGAGTAACTACTTTGCTTATTTTTTCGCGAAGCTGAGGTCTTCGGAGGAGCCCCCGCACTTGGAACCATGTTCGGTACATGAGCCGCCCACTGATACCATAAATTGTAGCGGCTTTGAAAATCATCAGCCGATTGAGGTCAACTTCGAAGGGTTGTGGAAACACTCCTAATAGACTCGCACGCCCTCCAGTTGTGAGCACTTCAAACGCCGTGACTAATCCATCGGGGTGCCCACTCATTTCGACTGCTACATCTACGCCATTTCCATCAGTTGCGTCATGAATGGTTTTGACGATAGCTTCACGTCCGAGTTCGCGAGCGCTAAACACGTCATCAGCACCCATGGCTTTGGCAAGTTCCATGCGAGTTTTATTCCGTCCACCGGCCGTTGCAAAGACCTTATCTGCACCGAGTTCCTTTGCGACCGCCACGGCCATGAGCCCAATGGGTCCCATTCCAATCACGGCCACATTTCGCCCAGCAATATCTTCGACATTGTTGATGGGGAGTAGAGTTTGCACGGCATTTCCGAGGGGTTCCTGAATGGCACCGGCAACCGGATCCAAGTCGGAATCGTTTTTCCACGCATTATGAGCTGGAATCGACACATACTCAGCGAACACCCCATCCCGATCGACACCAAGAATCGTCATATTTTGACATACATGTTCGCGACCTGTGAGACACTGTAAACAGGTTTGGTCCACGATGTGGGTTTCAGCAGACACCATATCCCCAATAGCAATATGGTCCACGCTCTTCCCAACTTCAATTACCTCGCCGGACATTTCATGACCAACGATAAGAGGAGGTTTGATGCGGTTTGCAGCCCAAGCATCCCATTCAAAAATGTGCACGTCGGTTCCACAAATGGCTGCCCCCTTCACCTCGACCAACACATCGGTGTCACCAATCGTCGGTTTGTCCACGGAACCACGTTGGACGCCGGGTCCCGGCTTCTTCTTCAAAAATGCTTCCATGGTTACCAGCCCATTACTCTGACACTGGGTGTTGATGCTGAGTGCTATTTGTTTTTTTGCGTTGAATGAAAAAAAGAATTGGAGTATTCGATTTCAGTTAACGTCGGATGCTTAATTCGACTCCATCATCGTCAACCATGATGAATCGACTTGTATAGTGACCAGATTCACGTACATGTTTCAGATAATCTTGCATCTTTTTTTCGCTCTTTCCGACGTTATCAGCAAGAAGCATGCTTCCCCGAAATAAGAATGGCTCAAGTGCCATTAGGTATGAGTGGTACTGGGTTTTGAGGGCATCAATGAAAACGAATTCGAATTCCTCTTTGAGGGTGGGAATGATTTCCAGCGCATCGCCAACTAAGACTTCAATGGTGGGTTCAAGGTTCGCTCGTTGGATGTTTTCTTTAGCTTGTTTTGCATATTCAGGATTAATCTCAATCGTTGTGATTCGTGCTCGATGTGGGAGTTCCTTTCCCATTAGAATCGTAGAATATCCTACATTGGTGCCGATTTCAAGAATACGCTGGGGATGGAATTCACTAGCAATTCGGACGAGAATGTGCCCTCGTTTTGGTCCAATGATGTAATGGTTGTTCGAGGCTTCAATTTCTCGTAAAACCAAATCAGCTTCAGCTGTACCCAAGACTCAAACCCCAGTTATTCTAGGATTCGCCTTTCCTAAAATGGGTTTTAATCTTTCCGTGATTCAACCTCTGACCGTTTGACCATTGAGATTGCTTCAACCGGACAGGTGCTGACGCAGACCCCACATCCGAAGCATTTCGAAGGCTCATACTTGAGAGCCCCGTTCTCCATGGATCGAGCTTGAAACTGGCACCGATTGACACAAACACCACAATTGATACATAAATCATTGTTTTGGAGAGCTATGTGGTCTGATTCAACAACTAATTCTGGAAGGTCAAATCGAACTAATCCGCCCAGCGAATGACAACAACATGCACAACAACTACAGATAATGAACGGCTTTGTTTGTCCTTTATCTGTATACGACATATGCACCAAACCCGCATCATGTGACCGGCGAAGAGCTTCTAAGGCCTCTTCAAGAGTTACTTGTCGACCCAGCCCCTTAGAAATCGTGATCTCCGCCTCTTTCTCAATGCTAATACATACATCCAAAGGAAAATCACAGGTCTGAACTCTTTCCCGACACCCACAATTCATTAAGGCAATAATTTTCGCTTTACGTAGAATTACCTCAGATTGGTTTAGATCATAAATTCGGGTTGTACCATCAATTTTGATATCAACCGGGAGAGTCACTGCATTCATAGTTCCGACGTAATCACGCTGGAGTTCTTTGCGAGTCCAATCCTTTTTCTCAGGCATAGAAGTAACACATCTAGCTGGATATAAAAATCCATAAGGAATATCCTCTTTTCAAAGTGTGGAAATCATGAACGTATTTCAGATTTTAGCAGTTTGTGGTATGCTTAGCCCCGTTGTCTACACGGTGATGTGGATTCTTGGTGGATTCTTACGACCCGATTACAGTCATATTCGCGATGACGTGAGTTCACTCATGGCGGTTGGTGCGCCAAAAAAACGACTCTTTGATTCATTCATTATTACTTCAAGTGTGTTATTGTTTGTGTTTTACCTCGGATTGCACGGGGGGATTAACAATGGACAAGGCTTAATTGTGGGACCAATTTTGTTCCTTGTGAGTGGGTTCTTGGGTGTCCTTGTTGCCCTTTTCTTCCCGCTCGATGAGGGGGGCGAAATCGTAACCCTCCGGGGAAAAATGCATCTCACCTTAATCGTGATTTCTGGTCTCTTGGTGATTGCAGGGATGGTTGCTTTGTATTTACGACTAGCAGGAGTCGCAGCCTGGAGTGCCTTTGCCCTGTATTCGCTCGCTGCAGCCGTCATTGGATTAATTCTTGTATTCATTTCCATGATACTTATCAAAAGCAGTTATCGGGGACTTGTTGAACGAATCATGGTCAGCAACTTCATGGTTTATTATTTCGCACTTTCCTTGATGGTGTTTTTAACAAATTAGAAATAAAATCGGTGTCTCTGATGTTTGTACGGAACCTTAACGATTGTAATGTCATCACGGCGCTCGATGGAACAATTCTACGTGAATTACTCAATCCCCTCCGTGATGGATCTGAGTTGAAACTGCGTTATAGCATCGCACATGCGTCAGTTCCAGCTGGAAAGTCATCCCTACCCCATCGATTGACGAAAGCCTCGGAAGTCTACTATTTCCTCGAAGGCTCAGGAATGATGCACATTGATGATGAAACCCAAGAAGTCGGACCTGGATCACTGGTGTACGTCCCCCCAAATGCCACACAATATCTAAAAAATACCGGCAAAAGTGAGATTATTTTCCTTTGTATAGTCGATCCCTATTGGCGCCCCGACGAGGAGGAACTCACCGAATAGTAAACTCCAACCGAAAAAGTCCACCAAAGAAACTCTACAAGTTTCTCAAATCCTATAAACCCCCTTTTAACGAAGAAGATACGTGAACCGGATTGCTATCAACCTAAGAACCCAATCGAACTCGGTGTTGAATAATTATTGGAGAGGAAAGGTTATTTCATCTGCTGAGAGCAGGTGAGTGGAAGGAAGCTCCGTGACATCATCATCTTTTACACCAAAACGGATTGGTTTTCTTATCAACCCGATTGCCGGTATGGGTGGTCGAGTTGGACTGAAAGGTACAGATGGAATGGTGGAAGAAGCGCAGCGTCTCGGTGCAGAACCAATTTCTTCCAATCGGGCAGTGCAATTTCTTCAAGCGCTACTCCGATCGAATACAAATAATATTGAAATTGAATGGGTTTCATGTCCCGAACCCATGGGTACTCGCGAGTTGCTAGAAGCAGGAATTACACCTGAAGTTGTACCCATGGATTTAGATGAGGTTACACAAGCAGCAGATACCGTGAAGGCTGTCGAAAACTTTGTTGATCGAGAAATTGATCTCTTAATTTTTGTAGGTGGTGATGGAACTGCCCGAGATATTTTCGACGCACTGGATGAGAATACAGAGATGTTAGTTCTGGGTGTCCCAGCGGGTGTCAAAATGTACAGCGGCATCTTCGCTTATTCACCTGAAGCTGCTGCCCGTGTTGTGATCAATTGGCTACGAGGTGAGACCCAAGTAGAAGCCTTTGAAATCATGGATGCTGACGAAGAGGCGATTCGTGGGGACCAGTTTATGGTAAAGCTGTATGGGTTTCTTCAGGGTCCGCTTGTTCCTGCTCGTATGCAAGGATCGAAGATGACCTCACCCACAACAGTGGATGAACAAGACAACCAGGAAGCTGTGGCCCGTACACTGATTGAGGACATGGTGAAGGGTGATGCCTATATCTTAGGTCCGGGGTCTACGGTGCGAACGTTTGCTAAAATGCTGGGAGTTGAAAAGACTCTACTGGGCGTAGATGTTTATCTTAATGGTGAAATCCATTTAGATGTTAACGAGCAACAGCTAATCGAAGTAGTTCCTGACTTCTTGCACGCATGGATAGTAGTCTCACCAATCGGAAATCAAGGAATGCTTTTTGGAAGGGGAAATCAACAGATTAGCCCCAACATCATACGCCGAATTCCACCTGAACAAATCCTAGTCATTGCGACCCACAGTAAAATTGCTAGCTTAGCTGATCGTGGATTACACGTCGATTCCGGCGAACTTGAGGTCGACAAAATGTTGAGCGGGTTCATTCGAGTTCTTGTCGATTATCGAACGTGGCGCATGGTCAATGTTAGCCGCAATGAGTAGTATCCAGCAACATTTTTCTAGCCAGGAATCCTTGACCTCGCATAATCGATATGATAGATGATGACCATGGCGAAAGGAAAGAAAGAACCTAAAACCGAACCAAAGGAGCCCCCAGCCGAACCAGAAGAACCAATAGAGCCTTCTGAGGAAGAAGAACCTGCCCCTCAGGTTGTTGATATTAGTGCTTTACCAGTCTGGCATATTATTCCGTTTTTTATTCGTATCCTTGAAAACGTGGCTTGGCAAAAGATGGGACTCGTTGTAAATCCCATGACCCAGGAAATCGAAAAGGACCTCGAGCAAGCACGAGCAGCGATTGATTCCTACGAAGCACTTCTCAACCAGTTAGGTGCTCATATAGAACCGGACGCTAAGGAAGCGCTCGGGTCCCGACTAGCGGATTTAAAACTTAACTTCACCACACACGCCTAGGTACAACTGTTTAATAGGAATAAACGGATAGCTATTCTATTCCATGTGTGAAAGGTGGATGCAAAATGAGTGAGGAAGGAAATGCCCATCGAATGCAGCTCCCAGGTGAAGTGGTTATTGGATCTGGAGTGGTTCATCAGCTAGGTGAAGTAACACAGCGGGTCGTCTCAACACGGCGAGTCGTCCTCATCTCAGATAAAGACGTGATGAAAATCACGGGTGAAGCTGCCATAGCTTCACTTGAGAAGGCTAAGTTCCAAGTCGAAGTTGTCAGCATAAAGAAGGCAACAGAACAAGAAGTAGCGAAGTCATGTGACGGGATTCGAAACCACAGTTCAGGTGTGGTTGTCGGTCTCGGTGGTGGCTCTGTCATTGACACCGCTAAACTGTGTTCTACCCAAGAACGGCAACCATTTATCAGCGTACCCACCTCAGCAGCCCATGATGGCATTTCAAGTCCTAGGGCTTCGATAAAGAAGGAGGGGGCTTCAGTCTCAATTGAGGGCCAATCCCCAATTGCCATCGTAGCTGATACAAGCATTATCGCACAGGCACCATATCGGTTTACTGCAGCAGGGTGTGGGGATCTAATTTCAAAAATCACAGCCGTTCGGGATTGGAAACTGGCGCATACTCTCGGATACGAGTATTACGGAGAGTATTCCGCATCCCTTTCCCTCATGGGTGCAAACATTATCATGGAAAATGCCGCATCAATCAAACCGAATGACGAGCATAGCATCCGCTTAGTCATTGAAGCCTTGATTGCAAGTGGAATAGCCATGGGCATCGCTGGATCCAGCCGCCCTGCAAGCGGCGCAGAGCACAAATTTAGTCATGCCTTGGATCGAATTGCGCCCAAACCCGCGTTACATGGTGAACAATGTGGTGTAGGCACGATTATGATGGGATATTTGCATGCCATCGACTGGGAAGAAATCCGGAAGGCTCTCGCAACAATTGGTGCACCCACTACCGCTAAACAACTTGGTGTGGAAGCCAAAGACATTATTGAAGCCCTGAAAATTGCGCACACCATCAATCCCAACCGTTACACCATTTTAGGTGAAAGAGGACTAACCGAAGAGGCGGCAGAGCGTCTTGCTCGAACCACAGGAGTAATCAACTAATCTAAACCGGTCACGGCAGATTTTTGAAGGCTTTTCGTACAGTTATTGTAAGGCTTGACACGATTTCCTGTCACCACAATGGGGTAGAAAGACATGATTCATCAACTCTACGTCATCAGTAAGAACGGGCCACTACTTTTCGAAAAAACCTACATTAAAGGCGCTACAACAACTGACCCGGATCTGTCTTCAGGGTTAATCACTGCCCTATTCCATTTCACTCGAGACACCCACGCTGAAATGATTCAAAAATTCGAGATGGAAGACCTCAAGCTTATCTTCCAAGAAAGTGAAACCCTTCTTTTTGCCGCCACTGTGGACATTAAACTTCCAGACCGGGATGCCATAGATGTAATTGCCAAAATTCGTGACTACTGGATTCTCCATTATGGGGAACAAAAGGAAACTAAAATTGATCGCTCAAAATTTGCACTCTTCGCCGTGTCAGCAGAACAGATTATTACGGAAAACCTGTGGTGGTTGGGCGAAGGTCGCAAATTCAGCCTTAGAAATCAAGGAAGATATCTCAAAGAAACTATTACCCGACCGAGTCGCTGTGTAGGAGCGCGATACCTCAGTAAGAGTTACCTGGTTATCCCCATTCTCATTATCCTTGGCACCGTACTTGTTTCCTATCTTCTCCAAGGACAAGTCATGGGATGGAGTATGCAATTCTTCGAAGCGCCTACAATTGAATACTTCATTACAATGACCTTCAATATTCTCGCATTTTGGCTCATCATGTCTCTAATGACCGCCGCGATAAATCGTAGCAGAGAATCCCTTCGCGAAGTGGTTTTATCATCAGGGTATATCATGATCTTCATTCTGCTCCTCTTTTTCGTAGCATCAAAATTCTATGTAAACACCATCTTCTCAATAATTGACCCCGGATTTGCCTTTCGCTCCTTTGATGAACGCGTATGGCTACTCAACAGCCCCAACTCGCCCCTTGCCGCCTTCGTCTTTCTGTTATGGCAAGCCCCAGGCACCGTCTTGCTCTTTGCTTGGGTTGTCCTCTTTGCTTATGTCACGTATAATATTCAACGACCCAAACCTCTACAACATGTCCTAGCCATTGCGCTCTCATTTGTCTTCGTCATCTTAATTCAATCAGTCTTCTACTTCCTGTTCTTTGGACAAACCCTTCTCACGCCTATTCCTACGCCTGGAATCATCCCCCTTCCCTTCCCCTAAGTTTCACTCTTCAGACAAGGATGAATAAAGAAAAAGAGAGAGGTTAGGGGACCTGATTGTCCCCCGCAATGAGAGGGAAGAGCATCAGTTATTCAAGTCTAATGTTCTGCCCAATAGTCGTCTGTTGCTTTGCTAGATGCTTTTGTTGAACCAGTTCCACGCTTTCGGGCGTTCATGACTCCGACTGCTACCAAGATAATAACAATCGCTCCCACCATAGCAATGAGACCGATAAATTGGATCCATTCTGGTAGTTCGGATGGGGGACCAGTTGGTGGTCCTCCAGGTGGAATCATGTTCAAGGCACTAGTGAAGATTCCGAAGCTGGGGTCATTATCGATTGAGTAGCCATCCCAATTGGTGAAGCCTGAGAGCATGAAGAAGAAGCTGCTCTCCATTTCCCAGTGGGTTACAGATTTTCCAGTTTCCGATTGGAACATGGCGCTGAAAGCGCCCATGGGAACGGTGGCTGCGGAGCAATTGTAGGTTTGTCCGTCTTTACCCCAATCATAGAGTTGACCACCCATTTGGACGGCAGCAAAGGTGCGTCCTTCGGTGCCAAAGAGGTACATGTCACCAATTTCGGTGTCTTCGTTGTTAGTTGCGACTTCTTTGTCGTCAACATGAAATTCTGTGTAAGTATCAGTGCCAAGTGATCCGAAGTAGCTGATGGCAAGTCCACGTCCTTCAAGGACGGTATTGTTGAAGTGATGCAGTAACCAGTCGCCAATGTATTGGTCGACTTTGATATCTACGAGATTGTTGTGTGGATCGGGATTCTCTGTAGTGTTGGCAAGTAGAACGGCAAAGTGGACGTCAAAGCCGATTTCGTCGATAGTGGCTTGGGAAACCATGTAATCAAAAGCCGTTGCATTGAGACCGACAAGCCCAGAGCCTGAGCCATAAAAGTCCCAGCAGCCTTTGAGTCCAGCTCCCAGTTCGGTGTGAGTTGGAAAGAGAGTACCGTTGACGTTGTAAATTCGGACACCAAAGTCAATGGTTTCAAAGGTGGACACTGTTTGATGGCCTTCAGATTCAGTCGAATTGAAGGGTAAGGTAAAGTCGATACCGTCAACATTGTCAATTAGGAAATAGTGAGTTACTTCGTCGGAGTCAACAAAGCCTTCAGAGACGTAGAAATCAGGAACACCATTTCCACCAAGTGTTGTGTTGTCAGTGAAGAGAAGTAGTCCTGAGAACGCTGAGAAAAAGTGGGCACGAGTCGTAGAATTGGTGTCGAATGCCATTTCAAAACTTTGTGTGGTATCGAAGCCAAACCATGAGAATTCAAAGGTGTTGTCATCGAGCCACCACCATTCATTTTGAATGTCGTCCCAAGTGCGATTCAAAGTCATCCATGCAATACCATGGTAACCGGGTGATGGAATCTGTTCATCCATATCTAACCAGACAAGGTCAATAATGGAAGCCATTTCTGTAGATCCAACCAAAGACATGTCATCACTGTGGTACCAGTAGAAACTCTCGTTCCAAGTGTATGTAACTGAATCTGTATGTAGTCCCATCCAACTAGTTGAGACGAACTCATCACCTTGATGATCGTGCATTGGTGTTGGATCGAACATTATGTGGACGAAGAGAGAATCGTCGGTCCAGGTTCGGTCATCATGCCAGTTGTAGACCCGCTTGACGTAGTATTGGTCATCAGTGGTACCTTCGAGGTCTCCGTCAAGATCCAGAGCACCATCTTCAGTAACTGTCCACAGTTCGGGAATGTAGGTCCAAATGCTGCCAAGTGTGAGATAGTTAGGAATCCATTGTGTTCGCCAACCAAGGTCTAACATGGGTGTATCCCAGAAGAGGGGTTCCCATGTGCCCGTGGTGTTCACGAAAGTGGTTCGGTTCTGGAAGCCTTGGAAATTCAGGAAGTAATCGCCGTCGGGCGCGTTGTTCAAGAATTTCATTTGCAGGTCCATATTCGTTAGTTTTTCGCCGACGGTAATGTCAAAATTCTGAACTTCAATCAGATTGGATAGACCCACCGACGAATTGGTTTCGACACGACTAACGAGTAAACAATCTCTTGTGATCCAAGTCTCGTTGACAATTCGACAAAATTGACCAAGGGGTGTGAGAGTCGCTACATCGATGAGCACGGCAATATCGATATTGGCATGCCAGTCGTGTGTGTCGTTCCATCCCCAAGAGTGACCGTTAATCCAGAGGCTTACGTTTTCAAGTTCCAGTAGTTCTCGACGCCATTCAAAGGTCATGTTGTCATAAAAGGGGTCGCTATAATAATCAATGACTTTGTTAGATGCATAGACGTTAGTAGAGATGTTAAGCCACTGGTAGGGGTCAACCTGATTCCGATATTCACCAGTACCAGGGTCTCGGATGAATGCTTCAGCGATAATATCATTGTAACCGAAACGAATCCCGTCTTTCTGCATGAAGAGCATACTGGGTTGAGCTGGAACCCCCAGTGCTGTAGAGGTGCCAAGCATATTGGGATTGTGGGACCAGAGGTGAAGGGTGCCGCCATACTTTCCATCAAACTGTGCGAGGACTTTGTCGGTTAGTGAGAATTTCC
>JAEOSV010000187.1 GCA_016840185.1 Candidatus Hermodarchaeota archaeon
GAACACGGCGACATTTGACTGAATACTGGCATCTTGAATCGGAGATTCTCTTTGGCACACATGATGACATCATGGGCGTCGAAGAGCGTCTGGTTCACGCCATGGTACGGGCCGTGCAAGATCACTACCAGCCTCAGCTAGGTGTTCTTAAGGTGAAAATTCGTGTACCCAAGTTACCCCTTAAGCGAATCTCTTATGATGAAGCGGTGGAGATCGCGGGTCAACAGGGATTCAAGGTGCCCTGGGGGCAAGATTTTGGCACGGAAGCGGAACGTGCAGTATCTAAGCAGTTTAAGGATCCCTTCTTCATTACGGGGTATCCCACATCAGCACGTTCGTTTTATCATATGCCGGATCCCAAACGTCCTGAAGTTACACTAAGCAGCGATTTAATTGCCCCTGAAGGATACGGGGAATTAACAAGCGGGGGGCAACGAATTCATGATTTAGAATTGTTGCTCCAACGAATTAAAAATGAAAAACTTGATCCCGCAGCCTATGATTGGTATTTGGAACTAAGGAAATTCGGGCTTCCACCTCACTCTGGATTTGGTATGGGATTAGAGCGGTTTTTGGTGTGGTTGCTAAAATTGAAACACATCCGTGAGGCGTGTTTATTCCCGCGCACTCCGAGCCGTATCCAACCCTGAAATGCCGTTAGGAAAATCTTTAATCGGGAAAATCGGACGTCGGGACAAGCTTAAAGACAGGTATCCGTTCTAGTTACCAGCTCGGATATCTAGGTGCCTTACATGGTAGTACATGCAGTGTGGGTCATTGATACTAGCGGCATTCCTCTCTACCATAAGGCATATTCTCCCCTTGAATTTGACCCAACGCTGTTTAGTAGCTTTTTCTCCTCACTGGTTCACTTTCAAAGTGAATTAATGGGTCGCCAACTTCAAGATATTACGTTTGAAGACCTTTCTTTCAGCTATATTGTTGACACGGGGCTTGTGTTCCTAGCCTGTGTGAAAAAAGATGCTGCGACTAGTAAATTATTGGAATCTCTTCGTGACGTTTTCTTCCAATACTTCAAAGATGATTTAATCCTTCTCAGTTCGTTGCTTCGTACGAGTCCCCGTGCCCGTGAACTTCTCCGTGACTTTGAACTCGAGGTCGATAAGATAGTGGGATTTGCACCTCAAAAAGAGCCCCTTCCGGTTCGTGTTACTGCCGTCTCACGATTACTCCATAAGGATTCATCTATTCGACAAGATCTCCTCCGACGTTTTGGAATGAATTCGATACTTGTCATTATCTTATCTGATGGTAAACATGGGGAAGCTGACATTGCAGAAGCCCTCGATATTCCAACCCAAGAAGTACAAGAAATCGTTCGTCATGCTCAACGTCGTGGATATCTGAAAGTTGTCTCTGCTTATAACAAAGACGAACCCAGTCCTGAAACGTATTTTCCCGATTAAGAAGGTGAATCTTCAAAACTCCGTCGCGGGTCCTCGGCCTTGAATTTTGTCATACAAGTTTTTTCAAAACATTGGGAACATGACAAGTCACTTTGTTCCCAGCGTGCACGAAACAAATCAAGGTATACGGCTTTCAACCACTGTGCCGTTGAAAATTCAGCGACATCATCTAATCCTGCTAATCCCTTTTCAGTGAGGGGTGCAGTTCCTCGCCATACACCGCTATCATCGATTAAAACTCCATTGAAATGAAGGTGCGAGCAGAGTTTGAATTCCACATCAGCGCTGGCTAGATTCTGTAAAGCATCCGCTTGTTTCCACCGATCAACACCCTCAATGAGTGCAGGAGGTGTCGTAAGGATTCGGATTTTGACCCCTGCCTCATGGAGTTCCTTCAAGATTGTCAGTAGGTTCACTGCGGGTTTCTGGGCCTCAGGATCAACCAAATCGACGCCATGCAGTTGATGCGTAATTATGAGAACGCGGTATTGGGCTGATTGTAACATTCGTAGAAGTTGAGATGCGAGCTGCGGACCTCGGAGGATTTGAACCTCCGCAACACCTTCTTGATCGGTGATTTCTTCCCCTTCACCGGTGAGATATTGTCGTTTTAATTGGGTTGCGTTATTGGCATATTCCAAGCTTCGTTGCATGAGAACACCACGTAAAGAGGAGGTATTCGCCTTGTCAGCTAGTACACGAAGTTCTTGTGAGAGTTGCATGAGAAGTTCTACGGCTTCACCAATTTTACCCTCGTCTTCGAACCGTTTTGCCTCGCTGGTTCGAATTCCAATCTCGCGAAGTTCCTTATCCAAAGACATCAACGCAGCCTCCCAAAATCAAGCCTAGGATTCGCTAGGAATCAGAGCATTTAACTTATTCTACTGGAAGCCCACTCTTTTAAGGCGGAAGTGAATCGCCCAGATACTTATCAACACCCGTCCCCCAGACTGAAAAGTCCCGACAGCTCAACTAACCTTCACATGGCTCCGATGCTGCTGACCCGCAAAATTAGTATCACACCCACAACGGAACAAGCCAAAGTTCTCTGGGCTCTATCTGAGAAATGTCGCCTCCTCTACAACTTTGCCCTAGCCGAACGCTGCCACAACTGGACAATAAACCGCACAAAACCAGCACCTGTACGCACACTCATCACTTACACGCAACAACAAAACGCCCTGCCCGCCCTCAAAGCTCAATACCCCGAATATACTTGGGTCTATTCGAAGGTCCTGCAAATGGTATTGCGTCGACTTGATGCCGACTACAAGTCTTTTTTTGCGCGTTGGCGCCGAGGAGATAAAACCGCCCGCCTCCCTCGCTACAAAGGCCCCCACTACTTTACCACCCTGTGCTACAATCAATCTGGCTTCACCATAGATGTCGACCATCAGCGGATTCGCTTCGCCCATCGTCACCCCTCGGGCGTTGAACTGACGTTTGCCTTGCCATGGTTACCACCTCTAAACGGCAGGGTCAAGCAAGTGGAACTCTTTCAAGATCGACGACATCGTTGGTTCGTAGCCATTACCTGCGAGGTAGCAGTTCCACCATATGTAGACAATAGCCGATATCAAGCCATTGACTTAGGTGTGATTAACTTGGTCACAGCGGTCAACTGGCATGGACGATTTGTACAGATTCGCAACCGTCGTTCGGACCTATACTGGAAATACAAACTTCAGGAGGTGCAATCACGACGCGATCACTGTTTGAAACACAGTAAACGGTGGTGGTTTTATCAAAGGAAATGGATGAAGATGCAACTCAAGCTAGCCAACCAGTTACGAGATTTCCAACACAAGATGTCCAAGGTAGTGGTGACAAATACTCGGGCTAACACTTTCATCATTGGCAATCTTACGGTAAAGCGCATGGCGCGTAAAAAACCGGCCTCGGAGTGTAAGCGACAGGATGCCGCTGCTCGGACGTTGAATCACTCGCTACAGAACACCGGCTTCTTGGGGCGATTCGCCCAATTCTTAACCTACAAAGCCAAGAAAGTAGGTAAAAGAGTAATAAGAATTGACGAAGCGCAAACAACTAAGCAGTGTTGTGTATGCGGCACGGTTCGGACCCGACGGTTATCCGAACGTGTTATTCAGTGCAATTGTGGAACCCCCTTTGACCGAGATCAAAACGCGGCAGTAAACTTGATGGTGCGGTTCCTATTGCAGCAACCCCCTGTGAACGGGGAGCCATTACAAGACTTCTTGCATGGCTTACATCGACACACAGCCCTACCCCACCTCCCCCGGGTAGCGGACTCGATGAAAACCCCTGCATTCACGCAGAGGTAGTTCACGCTAACTCAGTAGAAAGATGTAAGAAACAAACGCGCTTTAGAACTCTTGTTAGGAGGTTTTTGCTTATCCCACAGGTTATCCGAAAAAGTTCTCCATATTTCAAAGTCCTCGAAGTGGATGAACAAACCATTGCGCAGCTTAGTAAGATTGCTGAACGTCTCACTCCCGTTGAGGATAAGGATACAACTCGGTTCAAGCTGCAATTTGAAGAAGCCGCGAAGCTTCCTCTCAATGATTTAAACCAGCTATTTGCCAAGATCGATTACGAACTCTCTCCTAGCTTACAGAAGGCGATTCTCAAACAACAAGGAGTCCCTCGATTTGCTGAATTGCGACTTCGAAAAAGTGATTTAATCCTGAAACCAACCGGGTTCTTAGAGTTAGAAGAAATCAAACCGATTTTAACATACAATGCAAAGGAAAAGCTCTTTCATACTCGAATAATGAACTACTACACGATTCTTGGATTCCTAAAAAACAAGGGATATCCAGTCATCATTCATTTTTCACTTCGTTTTTCGTTACCAGAAAGTCTGCACACCCAACTCCAATTAGATATGGTGTTACGTGAATATCAAGAGGACGCGTTACGCCGATGGCAAGGTGCTAAGGGTCAAGGAGTTGTCGTGCTACCCACTGGGGGAGGAAAAACCGTTGTTGGACTTGAAGCCATTCGGCGCCTTGCTGAAACCACCCTCATCGTTGTTCCCACTCTTGACCTTCTGAGCCAATGGCGTGAAGCCCTCGAGATTCTCCTTCATGTGCCTGAAGTTGGAATACTTGGTGGAGGCAAGAAGGACGTTAAACCAATTACGGTTGCTACTTATGACTCGGCTTCACTTTTAGCTACACAATTGGTAACATCCTTTGGTCTGCTCATTTTCGATGAGGTTCATCATCTTCCCAGCCCCACATACCGATTAGCCGCTGAACTCTCGTTAGCACCTCATAGACTTGGATTGACAGCTACTCCAGAGCGTTATGATGAACTTCATCATGATCTTAATCGCCTTGTCGGACCTACTGTGTACCGAATTGCACCCCGACTTCTAGAGAAGGAAGGTTATCTTGCGCCATATGAAATCCATCGCATCCAAATTTCCCTTAAACCTGAAGAAAAAGCACGATATGAGTCACATATGCTCATCTTCCGAAATTACACTCGTCGACTGGATGATATTGATCCTGGATGGCAATTTGAAACCATAGTAAAGCGCACTGTATTTGACCCAGATGCACGTGAGGCGCTCTCAAATCTAGAAAAAGCCCGGCGAGTAGCCCTTGAGGCCTCGGGGAAAATAGATCAAGTTGAAACCTTACTCCAACAATACTTCGATGCGAAAGTAATCATTTTTTCTCGATATACGCGTGTTGTTGAGCGCCTTTCAGACCTCTTTGGTCTTCCATTAATTACTCATAAAACCAAGGTTTCTGAACGGGAAGGGATTCTCAAACGTTTCAAAACAGGGGAATTCACAAAAATCGTTACTGGACAGGTATTGGATGAAGGGGTCGATGTTCCTGATGCATCGGTTGGCATCATCATTTCCGGAACTGGCAGTAAACGTGAATTCATTCAACGACTAGGACGTCTTCTACGACCGCAAAAAGAACAAGCTGTATTATATGAGCTCGTTACTGAATCCACATTAGAAGACGGTCTTTCACGCCGAAGGCAAATTGACGAGGATATCACAGAATAATTCAACTAAATCGAATTAATCTAGTAGCCCTTATTTTGGCCACCCATGATGAAAACGAGTCCCACCAAGATGAGAAAACCGGCACCTAGGGAAATAAGGGACGTAATCAATAATGCTCCTCCACTGGTTAAATAAAACCAGCCAACAAATCCTACAGCAACTGCTATACAAATCCCGCCAATGGCTAATTCAGCGAAATGAGCTTCATCACCCACTGTGCCGGCTAGAAATAATCCTGCTAGGAAGAATAGACCAGGAATCACTGCGAGCTGCCAGGTTACAGGGGTTAAGAAGAAAATGACGAATACTTCAAGCCAAGCTGCTGCACCAATCATAATACCGCCAAAAAGGGAAGGACCTGCCATCAACATCACCGTTTATATTCAGTGAACTAGACACACAAAACTGACTATTTATCTTTTCAGGTACTAAGTGTATAGTAAGTAAGATTTCAAGGAGTTCTGACCGTGTCGAAAACTGCTTCCTCAGGTGGGACGTCGGCTGAAGGAAAGAAAAGGAAAAAACAAAAAACCTTACCCGAAAAAAGACGTCCAACCAAAACGTGGTCTCGTGTGGCGGTTGATGCAAACTTCTTCATTCTTGCTTTTGCACAGAAACCTCAGACGTTGCATCGGTTCAAGGAAATAGCTGATCGGGTTTCCTTCAAATTATATACATCGCATCAGATTCTAAAGGAACTACGTGGTCGGCTACGCCGTCATGCTCAAAAGGTCGTTGAAGTTATCGATGTCACACAGGAAGAATTGGATACTTACATCGTTAAAGCCAAAGATGTTGTTGAGCGGGTTCCACAAGCGCCAGATTTGTCTTTGCTTATTGTGCTGAAGAAATTGAGCGAAAACCGGCTAATTAGTTCTGATTTTCAGTTACTCCAGTCACTTCGAAGTCTTGAACCAGAAATTGAAGGTTTGATGGGGAGTGCGTTCCTGCTCCATCTTCTTGAGCGGAGTCATGATAACGTAGAGGATACAACATTTCTCGAAGAAATTCGTGAACGTGTTCTTCATACTGAAATCAAATATAGTATCACCAGGCGCAGCGTATATGATCCCACTGCACGTATAAAGCTCATCGAAAACCAGGCGTTTCAGGTTGTACGTTCACTTCGAGGTCCTCGTATCGCTGAAGAAGACCTTGTGGGCATGACAGACCAAGAAGCCTTAGGGCTTCTCAATTTTCTCCAAGAACTGCGACTTAATTATGGCAATTATGTAAATAAAATTCAAGAACAGAACTATCGAGAAGTCTTAGATGAAATTAGTGACGCGCATGAGGAGCTTTACAACCACTTAGTCCTTCTCTCTTGGGAACTTTCAGCCACTGCACATCGGAAACTGATTCGACAAATCGCTCCCGATTTAGTTCTTCTCAATTATCTCTCTGCTCTTTGTTACCTGCACCTTGGGGAAAGGGGTGATCTTGAGAAATCCAAACAGGCCATAGAAGAGAGTAATCGAATACTCCTCAGTGTCCGCCCCGACACAGAAAATTATCGACGACTAATGGTTATGACACACATTCTCCGTATCACCATAAATTTGCTCTTAGAAGATTTCGAATCCGCAACCATGTATTTCACGATATTTGCTCGAAAAATCCAAGAATGGGGTTTTGTAAATGAGCAAGCCACAGCTCAAGCTCTCTATCTAGCACTCTTGGTTATCCGTGGAGAAATAACCTCGACAGAATTCCCAGCGATAACCGATCCGGAAGAGGTTATTCGGTTTCTCATCGATCTTTCATCGATTTATTTTGCTATTCGACGATTTGAAGAGGCTTGGAAATTATTAGACCAGATACTTCTCATCATTCAATACTTTGGATTATTTGAGATTCTTGAACCGGTTCTTCAAAGAATGATTCTTGTTTACTACGCCGAAGGTCAACAAAGAAAAGACGAATTTGAGGAAACATCTACCCAGCTCCTTCAATGGCTTCAAGAATACCAATTCGATACGACTTCAGTGGAAGCTCTAAAATCTGAACTCGCTGAAACGGCGGAAGCCCCCTCCGAACACTTCACCGACAAAAGTCTTGCTTCTGACAAACTCCACGCGGATTTGCAAGATTGGTTGACGGTCATTGACCGTGTGGATACCGTGCTCCTTCAAGGGAGTATTCTCATTTGTCGGAGCCGCTCACTAACATGGAATATTGCCCTGCTAATCCAGGGAGTTCTCCAAGATGAGAAAGCTAAGGGCGGTGAACAAGTGAAATTAAGCGAAGGAAAATTCCGGGTTACCGATCCACCGCCTAGCCTAAAAGATCGATATAGAATCTTTGCTTTAATTCATTCAGATCCCACCGGAAGCAGCCGCATTGTTGTCCGTGGAGGTCAAGGCTTACGCCTTCTTGAGTTAGGCACACTCCTTGATGATAGCATCTACTAACAAAAACAATGGGGACAGTACCTGTGGTGTTGCGACTGCAATATCTCAAATACCAGATAAAAGGATCCAATCTACTGCCCTATTTTCTATATCATCCGAAAGACCAAGCACTTCCTCAACGACTTATCGACCATCTTGAAACGCATCTCGGAAAAATCCGTGGAAAAATCGATTTAGACACTCCACTAACCTGGGCTCCCGATAACCGTGTCATCCGTGCGCTTTTCGCCACATTATTCCGACGATTCTACTCATTTTCTCCCCAGCTTCTTACTGACTTACTCGATACATCCCAAATTACCGGGCTCCGTCGACAGGGAATCGATTCCCTAGAAGATTTTCGTCTCTGGTTTTGGCAATATGTTCAAAACAATTATGGTGGGTTCTACTTGCGCACTAAACGGAACGAAGTTTTCACCAAAGTTGCTGAAACACTCAGACTCTCACCTGAGACTGTCGAAAAATTACTCACGGCTCATCGTGAGGACCAAATGCTTCTTCAACGAAGTAATTCTACTGTGTCAGCCGAAGGGATGGTAGGCGGTTACAACTATGAGATTATAGAAACACTACTTTACAACAGCGATTCGGTAACCCTTCTAATCCGTGGAACAAGCCTTGGAGCCACGGCACGAGCCTTACTGAAATATACAAAACGATACGGTGTCTTGGTTGACCTTGAATCAGTGAACTCCGGTTTGCGTGCATCGATTGCTGGTCCCCGAGTATTTTTCGGACGCGCCTCTTCCTTCGGGTGGAATATCGCTCAGGTAATCAGCGGCCTTCTTCAAGAAGCACCAACACTGGGTATTGAACTGGAAACTATCTCGATAGATGTGATTCTGCGAGATCGTCAGTTCTCGGTCAAGCTGGATTCGAAAACCCTCCCACTTATCATACCTCCAAAACCAACACGATCATCCGAGGCCTTCCTTGATTCCAAAGTAGAGAAACAATTCTATTGGAGTTGGCATAACAACAAATTTCGTGGCTGGGACATCATTCGTGAACCTGAAGCTTTCATTTTCGGATCACATTTGATCATACCCGATTTCGCCCTCGTCAAAGGGGAAACCCGGGTTCTATTGGAAATAATTGGATATTGGCGTGAAGAATACACCCAAAAGAAACGCGCCCAATTAGACCTTCTGAAGCAACATGGATTAGAACTAATGATTCTTCTTGTTGACACTAAACACCGAAAGACATTTACAAAATCTCCCTACCCCGTCGTTTTCTATCGTGCACGAGCCAAACGCTATGAAATTCCATACGGTAAAATTCTGAAAGCCCTTCCTCCTTAATCTTCCTGGTCAATACTTCCCGTTTGCAGATTCTGATTATCCGCAGGTAAACGGATATTTTAAATAGTGAATGAATAACTGGATGCTTCAGCGAGAACACGGATGGGCTGATGCCTTGGAATTTCGTCAATCATAATCAAGTATTGTTCTTTCTACTCCCCTAGTTTTATCCCTTCATCAGCCCCTTACAATGTTAATGTGCAATACAGGATGGAGGACCAATGAAATACAGAATCTCGGAAAAAGCTCGACAAATCTTGAACCATCTTAGGGCTACCGCACGTCCCATTGCTCCCAAATCAATTGCGACGGCCTTAGCTCTAAACGATAACACCGTCCAGAGTCTTCTTGTTAATCTTCGTCACCGAAAACTCATCAAAGATTACGAGACTTCAACAATCCAGTTTTATCAGCTTACACCAGAAGGACAGCTCTTTGCGGAGAAGGGATTGCCCGAGGTTCGATTAGTTCAACTCTTGGCAAAATGGAGTGGAGAAGCCTCCGTGACCTCTCTTGAAAAGGATAATGCCTTAGATTCCGCTGAACAACAGCTTGCCCTCGGATGGGCTCGACGTAATGGTTGGATCACCATCTCCAAACGTGGAGATGAAACCTGGATGCACATGTCACTTACAGCAGTAGATGCTTCAACTAACCATCCATTGCAACTCGCCTTGAATACGGCAGCAAAAACAGGACAATTACACCGGGACCAAGTCAACTTTGATGCAAAAACGTGGAAAATAATCACACGTGATTTTGAAAAGCGCCAACTTGCTGAACTAGTTTCACAACAGATGGTGACTGTAATAATTACTCCAGAAGGAAACCGCGCCCTCGATTTATCCACCCTTCAAAAAGATATGATTCAAGACCTTACTCCTTCAATATTAAAATCGGGGCAATGGCAAGATAGAGATTTTCTACCGTATAATCTTCGGGCACCAACATCTCCAGTCTATCCCGGAAAGAAACATCCTTATATTGAATTCATTGATCGGGTTCGAC